>CANRER010000036.1 GCA_947629615.1 uncultured Clostridia bacterium
GCCACTAAAAATAACAGCGGCTTCCTTATTAATGTGGCGTTAAATTACGGCAGCCGCGACGAAATAACCCGCGCGGTTCGCTCCATAGCGGCCGACGCCGCCGCGGGCCGGCTAGACCCCGCCTCCGTCACCGAGGAGCTTATCTCCTCGCGGCTCGACACCGGCGGCCTGCCCGACCCCGACCTCATTATCCGCCCCAGCGGCGAGCTGCGCCTGAGCAACTTCCTTATGTGGCAGGGCGCCTATGCCGAGCTGTGGTTCGATAAAATTCTTTGGCCCGACTTCACCCGCGACGACCTGCTCCGCGCCGTGGCCGACTATCAGCGGCGCAGCCGTAGGTTCGGGGGAAGGTAGGAAGTGGAAAGTTGAAAGTTAAATGCAGAATGCTGAATGCAGAATGCAGAATTGAAAAATGAAGAATGCAAAAATGAAGAATGCAAAAATGAAGAATGCAAAAATGAAGAATAAAGAATGCAGAATTGAAGAATGAAGAATGAAAAAAGAAAAATGAAAAATAAAGAATAAAGAATGAAGAATAAAAAATTAAAAAACAAAATCTCGCTTGCGAGATTTTGCACATTCATTCAGCATTCAGCATTCTGCATTCAGCATTCATAATACAGCGCTCTGCATTAAAAAATTGGGGGTAAATTATGCTGAAGGAACGACTTATCAGCGCGGCACTGGGCGTTGCGCTGTTTTTGGTGATAATTTTCAGCGAAAAATACGTGCTGACCTTGGCGGTGCTGGCCGTCATCGAAATCGCCCTTTGGGAAATGTACCGCGCCGTCGGCGTGGCCGACAGGCGTATTCTCGTGGCGGCGGGCATGGCGGTGCCGGTTTTTGTGCTGTTCGGCTTTATGTCGCCGCGCCCGCAGAGCGTGTATATGGCGATATGGTTTTATCTGCTCTTTTTGTTTGCGGTGCTTGTCATAAGGCATAAGGCCTACTCCTTCGAGGATATATCCAAGTTCTTCACCGTGACGATACTCCTTAGCCTGCTGTTCTCCCATGTGGCGTGGATGCGCCAAACCGAAAACGGCCTTTGGAACACCTTCGCCATCTTCGTCGGCGCGTGGATAACCGACACCTGCGCCTACTTCGCGGGCCGCGCCTTCGGCCGCCATAAGCTCGCCCCCGTCATCAGCCCCAAAAAAACCGTCGAGGGCGCGGTGGGCGGCGCGGTCGGAGCGGCGCTTTTGATGTGCGTTTACGGCCTGCTCGTGGGGCGGTTCACTGGCCTCGCGGCAAATTTGCCCCACCTGCTCGCGCTGGGGCTGCTCTGCGGAGTGGTTTCGCAGCTCGGCGACTTGGCCGCCTCCGCCGTTAAGCGCGAATACGGCCTGAAGGACTACGGGCGCATAATGCCCGGCCACGGCGGCGTTATGGACCGCTTCGACAGCGTGCTTTTCGTCGCGCCGTTGGTTTACCACTTTGTGGGCGCGTTCCCGATTTTCGGATGATATTTTCGCGCGGAATACATAAACTGTAAAGGAATTGAGAATATGGCAAAGTCAATAGCCGTGCTGGGCTCAACGGGCTCCATCGGAACGCAGACGCTCGACGTGGCCGAGCGCGAGGGCGACATCGCCGTCCGCGCCCTGACGGCCCGCTCGAATATAAAGCTCCTCGAGGAGCAAATCCGCAAATTCCGCCCCGCGCTTGCCGCCGTGGCCGACGAAAAAAAGGCCGCCGAGCTTCGCGCGGCCGTGGCCGACACCTCCACAAGGGTGCTTGGCGGCGAGCGGGGCGTTATCGAGTGCGCGGCCGAGGCGGGCAGCGACACCGTCGTCACCGCCGTGGTGGGCATAGCGGGGCTGCGCCCCACCGTGGCCGCCATCGAGGCCGGCAAGGATATAGCCCTCGCCAACAAGGAAACCCTCGTCACCGCAGGCGGGATAGTTATGCCCCTCGCGAGGGAGCGCGGCGTTAAAATCCTCCCGGTGGACAGCGAGCACAGCGCGATTTTCCAATCCATCGCCGACCAAAAAAGGTTCCTTAAGCGCATCATCATCACCGCCAGCGGCGGCCCGTTTTTCGGCATGAGCCGCGCGGAGCTGGCCGGCAAAACCCGCGCCGACGCGCTTAAGCACCCCAACTGGACTATGGGCGCGAAAATCACCGTAGACAGCGCGACCCTTGTCAATAAGGGGCTGGAGATAATCGAGGCGAGCCATTTGTTCGGCCTCGGCGTGGACGATATAACCCCCGTCGTCCACCGCGAAAGCATAGTACATTCGCTTGTGGAATTTTGCGACGGCAGCGTCATCGGGCAGCTCGGCGTGGCGGATATGCGCCTGCCGATAGCCTACGCGCTGACCTACCCCGAGCGCAAAATCCCTGTGACCGCGCCGCTCGACCTTGTAAAAATCGGCTCGCTCACGTTTTACGACATAGATAACGCCGCCTTCCCGGCGGTGGAGCTTGCCAAAAAGGCCGCCCGCGCGGGCGGCACAATGCCCGCCGTGCTTAACGGCGCCAACGAGGAGGCCGTCGCGGCCTTCCTTGAGGACCGCTGCGGCTTCCTCGACATAACCGACCTTATCGCCGAGGCTATGGAGGCGCACCGCCCCACGGCTTCGCCCTCGCTCGACGACATAGCCGCCGCCGACCTCGAGGCCCGCTATGCCGTCCGCCGCAGACTGGGCAGGTAATTTTACGACTTTATCCGAGGTGTGTTTGCTTGATATTTTCCGTTGTTCTGACGCTTCTCGCTTTAAGCTTTATGGTCGTCGTTCATGAGCTGGGCCATATGCTCACGGCCAAGCGGTTCGGCGCGCTCGTCCACGAGTTTTCCGTGGGCATGGGGCCGAAGCTGTTTTCCGTCAAAAAGGGCGAAACGGCCTATACGCTGCGCCTTCTGCCCATCGGCGGCTATGTGAGCATGGAGGGCGAGCAGGGCGACAGCGACAATCCCCGCGCCTTCGGCAATCTGGCTTGGTGGAAGCGTCTTGTCGTGCTTGCCGCCGGCGCGGTGATAAACGTGGCGGTGGGCTGGGCGCTTTTTGCGGTGATAAACTGCTTCGAGCCGATCGTTCCCGCCGTTGTGGATTACGTACCCGAGCAGTACGAGGGCAGCGTGTTCAAGGCGGGCGACGAGCTGCTGCGGGTGAACGGCTCCGCCGTGCATACCCGTAACGACGTCAGCATGAGCGTGTCAATGGCTGAGGACGACGTGATAGACGTTCTTGTGCGCCGAGGCGGCGAAAGGCTGCCGCTCAGGGCGAGGCTTTACAAAACCGACTACGGCCCGCTGCTCGGCGTGGTGTTTAAGCCCATCGAAAACCCGTCGGTCTTTACCTCGGCGCGGTACGCCCTTTACGACACGGCCTACGTCGTTAAGGCGGTGGTTTTCGCCGTGCGCGACCTAATCGTCGGCCGCCAGAGCGTAGACAGCCTCAGCGGCCCCGTCGAGATAGTTTCGGTCGTCGATACCGTGGCCGAAAGCGGGGCCAAGAACACTTGGCTCATTCTTATGGATATTTTCGCCCTTATCGCCGTCAATCTGGGGGTTTTCAACCTCCTGCCCGTGCCGGGGCTGGACGGGGGGCAGATGCTTTTTGTGATAATCGAAAAGATAACCGGCAAAAAAATCAAGCCCGAGGTCGCCGGCACGATAAATCTTGTGTTTTTCGCGCTGCTGGCCGTGCTGGCCGCGTATGTGACGTTTGGCGACGTTATGGGGATAATAAACAAATGATGAATGCAGAATGCAGAATTGTTGAAGCAAAATCTCGCCCGCGAGATTTTGCCACCTTCATTCAGCATTCATCATTCAGCATTCAGCATTTCACCGGAGGTGTACCGTGAGCAGAAAAGAGGCCAGAGAGGACAGCTTCAAAATGCTGTTCGAGGCAGCCGTCGTCGGCACGACAGCCGACGAGCTGCTTGAAAAATTCCGCGATACCGCGGGCGACGGCGATATATGGGAGCAAAACGGCATCGACGAGGCCGACTTCCTTTACATGAGCGGCGTGCTGCACGGCGTGGAGGATAACCTTGCCGAGATAAACGCCGCCATCAAGCCGTTTTTGCGCCGCTGGACGCTCGAACGGCTCGCCAAGACCGACCTCGCGCTGCTTCGCCTTGCCGCCTACGAGGCGTTCTATATGGACGACGTGCCGGCGGGCGTGGCCGTGAACGAGGCCGTGGAGCTTGCGAAAAAGTACGGCGGCGACAATTCGCCCGCCTTTGTCAACGGCGTTATGCACTCCATGCTGCGGGAAGGCGGGGCGCAAAATGGCTGAAAACCGAAGAATAGCCACCGTCACGCAGCTAAACGCTTTTCTCAGGGCGCTGCTCGACAACACCCCCGTCCTTTCCGACGTGTGGGTGCGCGGCGAAATAAGCAATATCAAATTCCACTCCTCGGGCCATGTTTACCTCACCCTGAAGGACGAGGGCGGCGCGCTCGCGGCGGTGATGTTCCGCACCGCCGCGCAAAGGCTGTCCTTCCGCCCCGAAAACGGCGCAAAGGTGCTGGCGCGGGGGCGCGTGTCGGTCTACGAGCGGTCGGGAACGTACCAGCTTTACATAGAGGAAATGGAGCAGGAGGGCCAAGGCGAGCTTTACGTTAAATTCGTCGAGCTCAAGCGGCGACTCGAGGCCGAGGGCCTTTTCGACCAACGCCGCAAGCGGCCTCTGCCGCGCTTTCCGCGCGTGGTGGGCATATGCACCAGCCCCACAGGGGCCGCCGTGCGCGACATAATCAACGTGCTGCGCCGCCGCTGGCCGCTCTGCCGCGCTGTGCTTTGCCCCTGCTTAGTTCAGGGCGAGGGAGCGGCGGCAAGCGTGGCCGCCGCGATAGAACGCTTCAACCGCGAGGGCCTCGCCGACGTTCTCATCGTCGGGCGCGGGGGCGGCAGCATAGAGGATTTGTGGGCCTTCAACGAGGAGCTTACCGCCCGCGCGGTGGCCGCCTCCGAAATACCCGTGATTTCGGCCGTCGGCCACGAAACCGACTTCACGATATGCGACTTCGCGGCCGACTTCCGCGCCCCCACGCCCTCGGCGGCCGCCGAGCTCGCCGTGCCGGACGCCGCCGCCTGCGCCGAAAGGGTGGCGCAGCTCACGCAGGGGCTTAAGACCCGCCTCGGCCAAAAGGCGGCCAACAGCCGCCGTCAGCTCGAGCTTTTGATGAATAGGGCGGGCATCACCGGCTTCCGCCGCCGCCTCGGCGAAATGCAAATGAACGTGGACTCTCTTTCCGCCCGAGGCGAGCAGGCCATACGCCGACGGCTGCGCGACGGAAGGCAGTCGCTCGCCATGTGCGCGCGCGGCGAGCAGGCCATGCTTCGGCGGCTGCGCGACGCCGGGCACGCGCTCGCGTCCTGTGCGGGCAGGCTTAACGCGCTCAGTCCGCTAGGCGTTCTCGAAAGGGGCTACAGCGTGGCCGTGAGCGACGGCAAGGCCGTGCGCCGCCTCGGCGACGTAAGCGTCGGCAGCGAGCTGTGGACTACCCTCGCCGACGGAAAAATCCGTTCGGTAGTTACCGATAAGATAGACGAAGGGAAGGATAATATATGAAATTTGAGGAAGCCTTGAAGGAACTGGAGGAAACCGCCAAAAAGCTCGAAAGCGGCGACACCACCTTAGAGGAGGCGATGGCTCTGTTCGAGAAGGGCGTGGGTCTTTCGCGCCAATGCACAAAGCTGCTCGAGGAAGCGGAGCTTAAGGTGACAAAGCTTATCGACGGCGGCGAGGAGCCCTTCGCCCCCTCCGCTGACAACGCATAGGGGTGGAACGATGGAATTTCGCGAAAAGCTGAGCGGCTATACCGCCGAAATAAACGCCGCCCTTGAAGGGATAACCCGCGGCGAGCACGGGGCCGAGCTCGTCGGCCAAGCGATGGCCTACAGCCTGCTGGCGGGGGGCAAGCGGATACGCCCGGTGATAGTGATGGCCTGCGCCGAAATCCTCGAGGCCGACATGGCTCTCGCGCTCAAATACGCCTGCGCGATAGAGATGGTGCATACCTACTCGCTCATTCACGACGACCTCCCCTGCATGGATAACGACGCGCTGCGCCGTGGCCGCCCCACCAACCACACGGTCTACGGCGAGGCCGTGGCCCTTTTGGCGGGCGACGGACTGCTGAACCTCGCGGCGGAGCATATAAGCGCCGCCGCCCCCCGCGACGCCGAAAAGGACATAACGGCCGTTGCGCGGCTGTTTGCCGCCGCCGGCGTTTTGGGCATGATAGGCGGGCAGGCCGACGATATTTACGCCGAACCCCACGCCGCCTCGGCCGAGCTTGTGGAAAAAATACACCGCCGCAAGACCGGCGCGCTGATACGCGCTGCGGGCGAGCTGGGGGCCGTCGCCGCGGGGGCCGAGCCCGAGCTTTTCGGCGGCTACACAACGCGCCTCGGCCTCGCCTTCCAAATACGCGACGACATTCTCGATGTGGAAAGCAGCGCCGAGCAGCTTGGCAAAAGCAACAGCGACGCTCAGAATAACAAGGCCACCTTCGTCAGCGTCTACGGCCTCGACGAGGCCAAACGACGCCTTGAGGCCGAAACCGCCGCCGCCCTCGCCGCGCTGGAGCCCTTTGGCGAAAAGGGCCGGTTTTTGCGCGACTTGGCGGGTTATTTGCTGAACAGAAGCAATTAGGGGTGACAAAATGTTTGGAAAACTGGAAGGGCTTGTCGAAAGATACGAGGCTCTCGGCGGGCAGATAAGCGACCCCGCCGTCATCGCCGACCAAGGCCGCTGGCGGGAGCTTATGAAGGAGCATAGCGGCCTCGGACCGATAGTCGAAAAATACCGCGAGTATAAGGCTGCCAAGGCCGCCATCGACGACGCGGAGGAGCTGCTCGGCAGCGGCGACAGGGAGCTTGAGGAGCTCGCCCGCGCCGAGATTGACGAGAACCGCGCTCGGCTCCCCGCTCTTGAGGAGGAGCTGAAAATACTCCTCATACCGAAGGACCCGAACGACGAAAAGTCCGTAATTATGGAAATCCGCGGCGGCACAGGCGGCGAGGAGGCCGCCCTCTTTGCCGGGGATTTGTTCCGAATGTACAGTATGTACGCCGAAAGCCGCCGCTGGAGGATAGAGATAATGAACTCCAACCCCACCGATTTGGGCGGCTACAAGGAGATAACCTTCAGCGTCGAGGGCGCGGGGGCCTACAGCCGCCTCAAGTACGAGAGCGGCGTTCACCGCGTCCAGCGCGTGCCGGAAACCGAATCCGGCGGGCGCATACAGACCAGCGCGGCCACCGTGGCCGTGCTGCCCGAGGCCGAGGACGTGGAGGTAAATATCGACCCGAACGATTTGAAGATAGACGTGTTCCGCGCGGGCGGCCCCGGCGGCCAGTGCGTCAACACAACCGACTCCGCCGTCCGCATAACGCACCTGCCCACGGGGCTTGTGGTGTCGTGTCAGGACGAAAAGAGCCAGCATAAGAACAAGGATAAAGCCATGAAGGTGCTTCGCAGCCGCCTTTACGAGCTTATGGAAAACGAAAAAAACGCCGCCATATCCGAGGAGCGGCGCAGTCAGGTGGGCAGCGGCGACCGCAGCGAGCGTATCCGCACCTATAACTTCCCGCAGGGGCGCGTCAGCGACCACCGCATAAATCTCACGCTTTATAAGCTCGACGCTGTTATGAACGGCGAGCTCGATGAAATAATCGACGCCCTGAACACCCATTTCCAGAGCGAAAAGCTCCGCGCGGGCGCGAATTAAAAGGAGAGAGAAATATGGAGGCAGCACACAGGGAGGCCGTCGCGCTGACGAGGCTTATCGAGGATTTCCACCTCGAAAAGATTTACGTCCCCGACGACCTCGACAGCGTTATGATACGCTGCTCGGACGTACACCGCCCCGGCATACAGCTCGGCGCGGGCTATTACGACTACTTCGACGGCGACCGTATCCAGATTTTAGGTAAGGCCGAGCAGTTTTACATGATGCAGAAAACCCCCGAGGACCGCTTCACGACCTACGACAAGCTGATGGCGACGGGTATTCCCGCCGCCGTGATAACCCGCTCGATGGACTGCTACCCCGAGCTTATCGAAACGGCCCGCATACACCGCACGCCCCTTTTGCGCACCGACGAAAGCACGTCCGACTTTGTGGCCGCGCTCATCGGCGCGCTGAACGTGTACCTCGCACCCACCATCACCCGCCACGGCGTGCTGGTGGAGGTTTACGGCGAGGGCGTGCTGCTTTTGGGCGACAGCGGCGTGGGCAAAAGCGAAACCGCCGTCGAGCTGATAAAGCGCGGCCACCGCCTCGTGGCCGACGACGCCGTGGAAATACGGCGCACCTCGGCCAAAACTGTGGTCGGCTCTTCGCCCGAGATAATCCGCCACTTCATGGAGCTGCGCGGCATAGGCATAGTGGACGTAAAGCGCATATTCGGCGTCGGCGCGGTCAAGGATACCGAAAAAATCAACCTTGTCGTGAACCTCGAGCCTTGGCAGCAGGGCAAGAACTATGAGCGCCTCGGGCTCGACCGCGAAAAAACGTCGCTGCTCGGCATCGAGCTGCCCTGCCTCACCATACCCGTGCGCCCCGGGCGAAATCTGGCCGTGATAATCGAAATCGCCGCCATGAACAACCGTCAGCAGCGCATGGGCTATAACGCCGCCGAGGAGCTGAGCGACCGCCTCAATAAGCAGATGGCCGAGGCCAATATCACGGGAGGCGACCTGTTTTGATTATCGCCGTTGACCTGCACACCCACACCAGCGTCAGCCACCACGTCTACTCCACCCTGGAGGAAAACCTCGCCGCCGCGCGGCGCAAGGGCATGGAGGGAATTGCCGTGACGAACCACGGCCCCCGCTTGGGCGACGGGGCTCACCCGTGGCATTTTTCGTCGCTGAAGAATTTCAAAAGCTATGTCGGCGGGGTGCGGCTGCTGCGCGGGGCCGAGGTGAATATCCTCGGCGAGGACGGCGCGATAGACCTCGACGATTACGCCCTCGCCCCGCTCGAAATAGTCATCGCCTCGCTGCATACGCCCTGCTTCGCGCCCCATCAGCCGCCCGAGACCGTCACCCGCGCTTGGCTGAACGCCCTCGACCGCAACCCCAAGGTGAATATCCTCGGGCATTTGGGCGACGGCCGCTTTAAGTGCGACTACGCCGCCGTTCTGCAAAGGGTTAAGGAAACGGGCCGCGTGGTCGAGATAAACCACCACTCCTTTGACGTGCGCCCCGGCAGCCATGAAAACTGCCGCGAGATAGCCCTTCTGTGCAAGGAGCTTGGAATCCCCGTCGTCCTCACCACCGACGCCCATTTTTCGGACGACATCGGCGAGGTCGCGAATTCGCGCCGCCTTCTGGACGACATAGACTTCCCCGACGAGCTTGTGCTGAACACCTCGCTCCGCAGGCTCGCGGACTACTTCGGCTTTGAGGTATAACAAAATCAACAATCGGGTGATAGCCATGAACAACGAACTCGCCGCCGCGCTCGTGCGGGCCATGCCGCTCGGGCGGACGCTTAAAAACGAACCCCTCAGCGGCCTCACGTCGTTTCGCGTGGGCGGCCCGGCGGCCCTCATTGCCGAGCCCGCCTCCGCCGACGAAACGGCGGCCGTAATACGCGTGCTCAACGAATTTTCGTCGCCGTACCTCATTCTGGGCAACGGAACGAACGTCCTTGCCCCGGACGAGGGCGTGGCCGTGCCGATAATCCGCATAGGCAAAAGCATGAGCGCGATAACGCGCTTTGAAAACTGCGTCACGGCACAGGCCGGCGCGCAGCTCAGCGCCGTGGCCCGCTTTGCGATGGAAAACGGTCTTTCGGGGCTGGAGTTTGCCTCGGGCATACCGGGCAATGTGGGCGGCGGCGTAATAATGAACGCCGGCGCTTATGGCGGGGAGCTCGCCGGAGTTGTCGAGGCCGTGTCCTTTGTGGGGCCGGACGGCAAGGAATACGCCGCGTCAAAGGCCGAAATGGAGTTTGGCTACCGCAAAAGCGCGCTGGCGGATACCGGCGCGGTCATCACGGGCGTGTGCTTAAGCCTGACGCCGGACGACAAGGACGAAATAGCGGCCCGCATGGCGGAGCTTAACCGCCGCCGCCGCGAGAAGCAGCCGCTCGAATACCCCAGCGCGGGCAGCGCCTTTAAGCGGCCCTCCGGCGGCTACGCCGCCGCGCTGATTGACGAAGCGGGCTTAAAGGGCCTTGCGGTGGGCGGGGCTCAGGTCAGCGAAAAGCACGCGGGCTTTGTGATAAACCGCGGCGGAGCCACCGCGGCCGACGTTACGGCCCTGCTCGCGAGGGTGCAGAAAGCCGTTTATGAGAAAAGCGGCATAGCTCTTGAACCCGAGATAAAAATCTGGCAAAGGGGAGAGTAATAATGAGATTTGTCATCATAACCGGCATGAGCGGCGCGGGCAAAACGCAGGTCATGCACTTTCTGGAGGACATCGGCTACTACTGTATCGACAATATGCCGCCCATTTTCATCAACACCTTTGCCAAAGCCTGCTACAGCGATGAAAGTCTCCAAAACGTGGCCATAGTCACCGATATTCGCAGCGGCGATATGTTTGACGATATTGAAAAGGAGCTCGACGACCTCCGCGCAGGCGATTTCCCCTTTGAGGTGCTCTATCTTGAAGCCAGCGACAGCGTAATCATCAAACGGTACAAGGAGTCCCGCCGCAGCCACCCCCTCAGCGCGGACGGCCGCATAGCCGACGGTATTGAAAGGGAGCGCGAAAAGCTCAAGGGCCTGCGCCAGAGGGCCGACCAGATAATTGATACCAGCAACCTCCTCACCCGCCAGTTAAAGCGTATTGTCACCGATATTTACGGAGCGGGCGAGGAGAGCTACTTCACTATCGAGTGCCGCTCCTTCGGTTTTAAGAACGGTATTCCGGCCGACGCCGACCTCGTGTTTGACGTGCGCTTTTTGCCCAATCCCTTTTATATCGAAAATCTCAAGCCCCACAGCGGGCTCGAGGCCTCCGTGCGCGACTATGTTATGGATTTTCCCCAGACGCTTAAATTTCTCGATAAGCTCTACGATATGATAACTACCCTTATACCCTACTATGTGGACGAGGGCAAGACCCAGCTCGTAATATGTATCGGCTGCACCGGCGGCCGCCACCGCAGCGTAGTCATAGCCGAGGCTTTGGGCAAGCTTCTCGCCCAGAACGGGGCCAATGTTTCCGTCACCCATCGCGATATCAATACGGGGCATTAACGCCTTACCCCTGCAAGGGAGTGACAGAATATGTCTTTTTCATCTGACGTAAAAGCGGAACTCTGCGCCCTGCCCATAGGCAAGCCCTGCTGTCAGAGGGCGGAGCTCTGCGCCTGCCTGCTTTTCGGCGGCGACGCCGACGAGGGCGGCATTACTCTCCGCGCCGAGCGGGACGACGTGTTCAAGCGCGTCTGCGTGCTGCTGAAAAGGGCGCTTGGCTGCGCCGAGCGTCAGACCGCTCCCGAGATACGCGCCCCGCTTTCGCTGCTGGACGCTCTGGGCGTCAGCATGGACGGCGCAGACGCGGCCATTGACGAGGAGCTTTTCGCCAGCGACTGCTGTAAGCGGGCCTTTTTGCGCGGGGCCTT
>CANRER010000037.1 GCA_947629615.1 uncultured Clostridia bacterium
TTCAGGAGACGGGCCTCACCTGCGCCGACGAGATGCTCTATCCCGAAAACCACCGCTATCTTTCAGACCTGCTCTCGTATGTCGCCGTAGGCGCGCGCAGCGTTGAAAATCAGCAGCACCGCCTCACGGCCAGCGGCCTTGATATCCCCGTGGGCATGAAAAACCCCACAGGCGGCGATTTTTCGATTATGCTCAACGCTATTGTCGCGGCGCAGAGCCAACACACCTTCCTCTACCGTGGGTGGGAGTGCTTCAGCCACGGCAATCCGCTTTCCCACGCCATTCTTCGCGGCAGCAGCAACAAGCACGGCCAGTCCGTGCCGAACTATCACTATGAGGACCTCACAAGGCTTTACGAGATGTACGCCAAGAAGGGGCTTGAAAACATGGCCGTCGTTATCGACACTAATCACGCCAACTCCGATAAGCGCTATCTCGAACAGATACGCATAAGCAAGGAGGTCATGAACAGCCGAAATTATAACCCCGATATGAAGAAGTTCATCAAGGGCCTTATGATAGAAAGCTACATCGTTGACGGCTGCCAGAAGGTGGAGGAGGGCGTTTACGGCAAATCCATCACCGACCCCTGCCTCGGCTGGGAAAAAAGCGAACGCCTCGTGCTTGACATCGCTGATATGCTCAATTAAATTTTAGTGCGCACCCCGCTTTGGGGTGCGCTTTTTCCGGGGCGTTTGCGCCCGTGGCAAAAAATTCCCGCGAGGCAGCAAAAAAGTGTTGCAATTCGGGATTTTTCATGCTATAATATTATCCGTGGCATAGCGCGAAAAAATGAACGGAGGTAATTTTTTTGGGTGAAAATTATGAAATAGATATAATGAAGCTACTGCGCGCGCTGCGGAAATATTGGCCGTGGACGGTAGTTTCCGCCGTGGCCTGCGCTCTGTTCGTGTTTGTTTGGACGTACTTTTTCTCTGCGCCGATGTACAGGGCCGAGGCCGTGGTTTACATCAGTAACAGGGTGGCCTACGATACGAGCCGTAACTCCGTAAACATCGTTGACGTGGACGCGTCCAAGCAGCTTGTGCCGGTTTACAGCTCGCTTATTCTCACCAACGCCGTTCTCGACAAGGTGGCCGAGGCCAGCGGGCTTCCGTATGAGGCGAAGCAGATTTCCCGCTTCATAACTACCGAGCAGATAGACGATACCGCCGTTTTGAGGATAGCCGTGGCGGCCCCCGTGGCGGAGGACGCCGCCGTTCTCGCGAATACCACGGCGATCACCGGCATAACGGAGATAACCAAAATCGCCCCCGGCAGCTCGGCCTATATCATCGACGCGGCCGAGGCCCCCGCGGAGCCGTATTCTCCCTCGTTGCCGAAGCGCGTGGCGTTGGGCTTTTTGATTGGCGCGTTTATCGCGGCGGCGATAATAGTCGTTCGCGAAATGTTCGATACCAAGGTCAATTCCGAGGAGGAGCTTTCCGGCATTATCGGCGCTCCCGTGTTGGGTGTTATCGGCCAGCAGAGGCTCCCCGTACAATAAAATCACTGTAAGGGGGCTGCCGGACAGGCAGCCCCAAACTTTTGCGGAGGGATAAAATGATAACAAAGCGCGAAAATATGTTCTTTCTTTCGGGGAAGGGCTTCAGCTACATAATCAGAATAAGCCCCGAGGGCTATATCCTGCACGACTACTTTGGCGCGCCCGTTTCGCCCTTGCCTTACGGCGAGGACAGCCGGGGCTGGTACTGCTTTCAAGCCGAAGGCTCGGACGGCGCGTGCGTTGACGAGCTTCGCACCGAGTACCCCTGCTACGGCCATACCGACCTCGGCAGCCCCGCCGTCATGGCCAGTAGACAGCCTGTTTTGAAGTATAAGTCACACGAGATTGTTCCCGGTAAGCCCGCCCTTAAGGGCCTGCCCTCGGCCTTGCCGGACGGAGCGGAAACCCTTGTCATAACCGCCGCCGACGAGGTTATCGGGGTCGAGGTTCGTCTGTTTTACAGTGTTTACCAAGACCAAGGCGTACTGTGCCGCCACGCGGAGATAACCAATCTTGCCGACGCTCCGCTGACGCTCGACAGGGCCTATTCCGCCTCGCTGGCCTTCCCGGGGGCGGATTACGAGGAAATGCATTTCGCCGGCTCGTGGGGCAGGGAAAGGCGGCCCGTTTCAAACTCGCTCGTTCAGGGAGTTTATCGGATAGGCAACGCTCGCGGCGGCAGCGGCCACCAAATGAACCCGTTTGTTATCCTAAAGGAAAAGGGCGCGGGCGAGGAGCATGGCGGCTGCTTCGGTTTTATGCTCGTGTACAGCGGCGACCACATGACCGAAATAGAGGTCGATCAGCGCGGACGCACCCGCGTTCATCAGGGAATTAACCCCTTTGGCTTTGAAAAAACGCTTGTAAAGGGCGAAACCTTTACAGCCCCGGAGTGTCTGCTTGCCTACGGCGACGGCCTCGGCGCGCTTTCGCGCTCGCTGCACGATTTTATCCGCGAACGGATTTGCCGAGGCCCGTGGAGCAGGCGCGAGAGGCCCATTCTCATAAACAACTGGGAAGCCACGTATATGGATTTCAACGAGGAAAAGCTGCTCTCCATCGCCTCCCTCGCGGCGGAGCTGGGGATTGAGCTTTTCGTCCTCGACGACGGCTGGTTCGGCAAGCGCGATAACGACCGTTCCTCCCTCGGCGACTGGGTTGTCAACAGGAGCAAAATTCCCTCGGGCATAAGCGGCTTGGCCGAAAAGGTGAACGCCCTCGGGCTGAAATTCGGCCTTTGGTTCGAGCCGGAGATGGTCAGCCCCGACAGCGACCTCTACCGCGCTCACCCGGACTGGGCCGTCCGCGCGGAACGCGGCCCCGCTCTGGTGCGCTCTCAGCTTGTGCTCGACTTGACGCGCCCCGAGGTTCGCGAGTACGTCATAAACGCGGTAAACTCCGCGCTTGACAGTGCGAATATAGAATACGTAAAATGGGATATGAACCGCTACATAACCGATATGCCGCGAAAAGGCTTTAACTACGAGTACACCCTCGGCCTGTACGAGGTGATGGATGCGATAACCTCGTCGCACCCGAACGTGCTTTTTGAGGGCTGCAGCGGCGGCGGGGGCAGGTTCGACGCCGGTATTCTCTGCTATATGCCGCAGATATGGACGAGCGACGACACCGACCCTCTGGAGCGGCTTTACATACAGTACGGCACCTCCTTCGGCTACCCGCCCTCCACGATGGGCAGCCATGTGACCGAAAGCCCCAATCAGCATACGGGCCGCAGGCCGTCGATGGAAACTCGCGGGGCGGTATCCATGAGCTGCAATTTCGGCTATGAGCTCGACATAACAAAGCTTGACGAGGCCGACCGCGAGGCGGTTAAGCGTCAAACGGCCCTGTGCCGCGAGCTGCGCGGCCTTGTGGCCTTCGGCGACTTTTACCGCCTGCTCGACCCGTTCTCGGACGGCGTTGGCGGGTGGATGAGCGTTTCCAAGGATAAGAGCCGCGCCTTCGTGTTCGTTATGCGCGCCCTGTTCAGGCCGAACTCCGCCCCGATGCGCCTCCGCCTTAAGGGACTCGACCCGGCGGCGAGGTATAGCGTCGGCGGGGAAAGCTTCATGGGCGATATGCTGATGAACCGAGGAATAGCCGTTTCTTTCCCCTTTGGCGACGGCGCCTCGGTAAGCATGATTTTGGAAAAAATTGAAGGAAGTGCCGAATAGTTGAACAACAAGGATTTGACCGTGGGCAAGCCCGAAGCGGTGCTTTGGAGCTTTGCCCTGCCAATGCTGCTGAGCGTGGCCTTTCAGCAGCTTTACAGCATAGCCGACAGCGTTATCGTCGGCAAATTTGTCGGAGGCGACGCCCTTGCCGCCGTCAGCGCGTCGTACCCGCTGACGATGATTTTCATCGCGGTATCGACGGGCTTCAGCGCCGGCGCGGGGGTGATAATCTCGCGCCTTTTCGGCGGCGGGGAGCTTGCCAAAATGAAAACGGCGGCCTCCACCTCGATAATCTTCACCCTTGCCGTGAGCGTTATCCTCACCGCGTTGGGGCTGGCGTTTTCGTCCCCCGTTCTGCGCCTGCTCGACACCCATGCCGACATTTTCGCCGATTCGCTGCTCTACCTCAATATTTACTGCTTGGGGTTGATTTTCCTTTTTGTATATAACATAGACAACGGCGTTTTTACCGCGATGGGCGACAGCAAAACGCCGCTGTGGCTGCTTATATTTTCGTCGCTCTTAAACATCGCGCTCGACCTTGTTCTCGTCACGGTGTTCGGCCTTGGCGTTGGCGGCGCGGCTTGGGCCACGCTGATTTCGCAAGGCGTAAGCGCGCTGGCGGCCTCGGCTCTGCTGCTTAAAAGGCTTGCGTCGATGGCGGGCGGCGAAGCCTACAGCCGTTTTTCACCGGCGGCCCTGCGCTCAATTCTCGTAATAGCCATACCGAGCATACTGCAAAACAGCTTTGTTTCGGTGGGAAATCTGTTCATACAGGCCCGCGTGAATTATTACGGCGTGAACGTTATCGCCGGGTACGGAGCGGCGATAAAGCTCAACACCTTCGCGATAACCTGCTTCACCACCATGAGCGGCGCGGTTTCGTCCTACACGGCGCAGAACATGGGGCGCGGCCTTGTTGATCGCGTGTCGGAGGGGCTGAAAGCGGGCGTTAAAATCATATTCATCACCGCCGCTCCCTTCGTTTTGGCGTATACCGTTTTTGGCAAGCCGCTCATGAGCCTTTTTGTCAAGGGTGCGGACTCGGCCATAATCGGCGTGGGCTGGACAATGCTGCTCATAATAACGCCGTTTTACTTCTTTGTGGGCGTAAAAATAGTCTGCGACGGCATACTGCGCGGCAGCGGCGCGATTTACGCCTTCACCACGGCGACCTTCGTCGATCTTATCCTCCGCGTCGTGCTGTGCTATGTGTTCTCGGCCTTTTGGGGCGAGATCGGAATATGGATGGCGTGGCCCGTGGGTTGGATAATTTCGACCTTCATCTCCGTGGGCTTTTACCGCTCCGGCGGGTGGAAAAGGCTTGCGGAAACGGGGGAAGGAAAATGAAAAAAGCGGGAATTTTATCCGCAGTTGCAATTGTTCTCGCGGCGCTGCTCGTCCTGATAACCAACGGCGGGCGGAGCGAGCCCGCCCAAATGGCCGACGGCCTTTCGCTCGAGGTACATTTTCTGGACGTTGGGCAGGCCGACTGCGCTCTTGTGCTGTGCGAGGGCGAGGCGCTGCTCGTTGACGGCGGCAACCGCGAGGACTCGTCGCTCTTGTATTCCTACCTGCGCGACCATTCGGTCACGTACCTTAACCATATTGTCGCAACGCACCCGCACGAGGACCACATCGGCGGGCTTCAGGCGGCGATAGCAGCGGCGGGCGTAGGCGACGTGTATTCCCCGGTGAGCGAGTCCGACAATGGCTTTTTCGTCAGCCTAAAGCGCAGGCTTGACGACGGCGGGATTCCGCTCGTCGTCCCCTCCGTGGGCGACAGCTTCTCCGTGGGCGGGGCGAAGGCCACGTTCCTCGGCCCAACGCGCGTATCGGATGAAGAAAACAATAACTCTCTCGTGTTCAGGCTCGATTACGGCGACGTTTCGTTCCTGTTTACCGGCGACGCCGAAACCGCCGAGGAAAACGACATTCTCGAAAGCGGCGCGAACCTCAAATGCACCGTGCTGAAGGTGGGCCACCACGGCAGCGCGGGTTCCTCGGGCTATGCCTTTCTTCGGGCGGCCGCCCCGGATTACGCCGTCATCTCAACCGAGGATAATTCCCGCTACGGCCACCCGCACGAGGCCGCGCTTTCGCGCCTCGGCGACGCGGGCGCGGCGATATACCGCACCGATAAGTGCGGCACAATCGTTTTTCGCTCAGACGGAGCCGTGCTGACGGTCGAAACTGAGAAGGGCGCGGTCGAGCAGAGCGAAGCCTCTGCCGAAAACGGCGGCGAAACGCCGATGTATATCGGCAACGTGTCGAGCGGAGTCTATCATCGGCCCGACTGCCGCTCGCTCCCGGCCGAGCATAACCGAATAAATTTCTATTCCCTCGAGGAGGCTCTGAACGCGGGCTACAGGCCCTGCGGCTTCTGCAAGCCGGGCGGCTGAAAAATATAATTGACAAATTAGCCGTAACGTGGTAAAATTAGGTTAAAGAGGAGGGTCCGCTATGAAAAAAGTTATCGCCTTAATCGCCGTGCTTCTCGTCGCGCTGACGGCGGCGGCAGTTGCGCTTGTGACCTGCGATTCAAAAAGCCAGAACGTGAAGCTGGCCGAAAAAGCGATGGATATGGGCAACTACGAACGCGCGAAAAGGCTCTATACCTTCGCCATCGAGCATGGCGAGGCGGGCGAGGAGGACGAGCGCGCGCTCGGCATACTGAACGCCTATCTTGACGCTTCGGCCTGCCTTAAATCCGAAAAGTTTTCCGAGGGACTTGAAATCCTTGACGACTGCGTTTACGACTACAGCTCGCTTGCCATACGCGAGGATATGGATAAGCTGTACAATCAGCTTTCCTCCGGCAAGTACGCCGACGAGCGCATCCGCGCTCTCAGCGGCGTGGTCAGCGCGGGGGATTACGAGCGGGCGCGAACAATGGCGCAGGAGATAAGCCAGCTTACGCTGACGGACGCGCAGCAGGATGAGCTTTATTCCATCACAAGGCAGATTGCCGGGGCGGGGGAGGATATTCCCATTGAACGGCCCGACGCCGAGGATAAGGACGACGAGGATACGGACAAGGATACGGAAGAAAAGGATAATGACGACAAAGATAATGACGATAAGAATAATGACGGCGATAAAGACGGCGGCGACATGGCCGACGAGCATAAGGACGTTCCCGTCGAGGCTGTCAGCGACGGTGACTCGCTTTTCGTGCTGACCGGCGTGAACCTTCGCCCCGAACCCACTACCGACAGCGATGTCATCGACGTTGTGCCCGCCGGGGCCGAGGTGACGTATCTCGGCGAGATGGAGCACGGCTTTTACAAAATCGAATATAACGGCCGGGTGGGCTATGTTTACAGCGACTACGTGAAGCAAAATAATTAGCATAAAAAAATAATTAAAAGGAAAATATAAAGAGGAGTGGGAAATGAAATGCGTAGAACAAAAATCGTCTGCACTCTCGGCCCTGCCACCGACGACCCTGCGGTTCTGAGGGATTTAATGCTGCGCGGCATGAACGTGGCGAGGCTGAACTTTTCACACGGAACTCACGAGGATCACCTCGTGCGCATGAACGCCGTGAAAAAGATGCGCGAGGAGCTTGATTTGCCCATCGCGATTATGCTCGACACGAAGGGCCCGGAAATCCGCGTAAAAACCTTTAAGGACGGCTGCGCCGAGCTTGTGACGGGCGGGCGGTATATCCTCACCACCGACGACGTGGAGGGCGACGCCGAGCGCGTCGGCATAACCTACCCCGCGCTGCCCGACGAGCTTAAAATCGGCAGCCGTATTCTCATCGACGACGGTCTTATCGAGTTGGAGGTTCAAAGCATAAAAAAGCCCGACATCATATGCAAGGTCATCAACGGGGGCTTGCTGCGCAACCGAAAGAGCATTAATCTGCCCGACACGCACATCGAAATGCCCTATATGAACGACAGCGACAAGAGCGACATCGTTTTCGGCGTGGAGCAGGGCGTGGATTTCATCGCGGCGTCGTTTGTGCGCAACGCCTTTGACGTGCTTGAAATAAGAAAAATTCTTGAGGACTGCGGCGGCGACGATATTATGATAATCGCTAAAATCGAGAACCGCGAGGGCGTGAATAATATCGACGAAATAATGAACGTGGCCGACGGCGTGATGGTCGCCCGCGGCGATATGGGCGTTGAGATAGCAATGGAGGAGCTTCCCAGAATACAGAAAACGCTCATCAAAAAGTGCTGTGCGGCGGGCAAAATATCAATAACCGCCACGCAGATGCTCGAATCCATGATAGTCAACCCCCGCCCCACAAGGGCCGAGGTGACAGATATTGCCAACGCTATTTACGACGGCACCAGCGCGATAATGCTCAGCGGCGAAACGGCCGCGGGCAAGCACCCTGTCGAGGCCGTCGCCACAATGGCGAAAATAGCCAAAACCACCGAGGAATCCATCGACTACAAAACGCTGTTTGTGGAAAACGCGGTGGGCAGCGAAATCTAAATCACAAACGCCATCAGCCATGCCACCTGCACTACGGCGGTCGATCTCGGCGCGGCGGCGATAATCACCGTTACGCAGGCGGGCTACACCGCCCGAATGATAAGCAAGTTCCGCCCCTGCTGCCCGATTATCGCGCCGACGACAAGCGAGCGCAACTACCGCCAGCTTGCACTTTCGTGGGGCATAATCCCCGCCAAAAGCAAGCTTTGCACCTCTATAGACGAGCTGTTCGATTACGCCGTGGACATCGCCAAGGCGACCGGCGTAGTGGCCGACGGCGACGTTGTGGTGATAACCGGCGGCGCGCCCGTAGGCGTGAGCGGAACGACGAATATCCTAAAGGTTCACCTTGTGGGCGACGTGCTTGTGCAGGGCGTCAGCACAAACAAGCTCAACGTGAGCGGCGAGCTGTTCGTAACCTCGAACCCCGAGGCCGACATGGCCGGCTTCCGCGACGGAATGATACTTTGCGTGCCTAAGACCACAAATTCAATGCTCCCGATAATAAAGCGCAGCGCGGGCATAATATGCGAGGAGGAGGGCGTGGGCTGCCACGCCGGCATCGTGGGCCTCGCTTTGGACATACCCGTGCTTGTCGGCGCGAAGAACGCCACCAAGCTGCTCAAAAGCGGCACCGTCGTCACCATCGACGGAACGCAGGGCACGGTTTACGGCGGAACTACCAAACTTATGTAAATTATTATAATTTTGGTATGGAAATTTGTGCATATTTATCATTGACGTACAGAAAAACATAATGTATAATTTATACTATCTTAAAGTGCATAGGAGGAATATCCAATGACTTATCAGGAAATTTTTGAAACCGTTAAAAAGGCGCTTTCCAAGGCAAAGGCCAAGGCCGTGAGCGGCAATGTCGCTTTTGAATTTGACATTGTGGGCGAGGGCGAAGGCAAGTTTTATATCGAGGTCAAGGACGGCAACGTAAATATCGAGCCCTATAACTACTACGATAACGACGCCGTTCTCGAGGCCGACGCCGATACCTTCATCAAAATTGCCACCGGCGCTCTTAAGCCCGAAACGGCCTATGCCGACGGCCAGCTTAAGATTGACGGCGACGTTGGCAAGGCGCTTGAGCTCAAGGCTCTTGTCGAGAGCGTTCCCGCCCCCAGAAAGAGAACCGTAAAGGCGGAGGACAAGCCCGCCGCCAAGGAAGCCAAGAAGCCCGCCGCGAAGAAGCCCGCGGCTAAAAAGGCCGAGCCCGAAAAGAAGGCCGCCGACGAGGCCGCTCCCGCCGAAAAGGAAGCTAAAAAGCCCGCCGCCAAGAAGGCTGCCGCCGCAAAGGCCTGAGCCCGGCAAAAATATACGAATAAGTGATGTTAAATCGGCGCACCGTTTTTGTGCGCCGATTTTTTTCAAAAAAGGTATTGACAAACGGCGAAAACGGTAGTATAATAGCTTCAACCTATAGGAATAGTATGTTAAATGCGCGCCAAAAAAGCCTTGACAAAAAGAGTCGGCGGTGCTATAATTTTTAACATACATAGCGCAAAGCGCGAAACATCTTTTGAAAGAAGGTAATCTGAATGAAAAACATCGCATCCAAGCTTATAGCCGCCGCGTCGGCGGCTGCTCTGCTCGCGTTTTCCGGCTGCTCCGGCAGCGGCGGCGGCAACGGCGGGCTTTCCATCGCCCTTCCCAACGACACCCCCAACGACGCGCGCGCCCTTTTGCTGCTTCAGGAGCAGGGCATAATCACCCTTGACCCCGAGGCCGGCATAACCGCGACCGTTACGGACATCACCGATAACCCCAACGGCATCACGTTCAACGAGGTCGAGGCCGCGCAGCTCCCCAATGTTCTTCAGGACGTTGACTACGCCGTTATCAATTCCAACTACGCCATCGATGCCGGTATTAACCCCGTCGAGGACGCTCTCGCCATCGAAAGCTCCTCTTCCGCCTACGCGAATATACTCGCCGTTAAGGAGGGCAACGAGAACACCGATAAGATACTTGCCCTCAAGGCCGCCCTCGAAAGCAGCCGCGTGGCCGATTTCATCACCAAGGAGTACGGGGGCTCCGTTGTGAGCGTTGTCGAGAACCCCACCGACGGCTTTGACCCCTCCGTTGATTACGACGCTCTCGCGGGCGAGGTAATAACCGTCGCGGCTTCTCCCGCGCCCCACGCCGAAATACTCGCCGTCGCCAAGGAAATCCTCGCCGAAAAAGGCGTGGAGCTTGACGTCCGCGAATTTACCGACTACGTTCAGCCCAACAACGTTGTGGAAAGCGGCGAGATAGACGCCAACTACTTCCAGCACACTCCCTATCTTGACGACTTCAACAGTGAAAACGGCACTCATATCGTTTCCGTCGCCGCCATTCACGTTGAGCCGATGGGCGTTTACGGCGGCAAGCAGACCAGCCTCGACGCCGCTCTCGGCAAATAAATTCAGCCGAAATGCCGGCGGCCCAAAGCCGCCGGCGCTTTAGCACGGAAAAATGCTGTAACTATAGGTGAAACGCTTATGATCGAGTTAAAAAATCTTTGCAAAACCTTCCTCACCGAGGACGGCAGTGTCGAGGCGCTGAAGGACGTATCGCTGACGGTGAACGACGGCGAGATATACGGCGCGACCTGACGAAGCTAACCGATAAGGAGCTGCGCGAGGTTCGCCGCAGCGTTACGATGATATTTCAGGGCTTCAATCTGCTTATGCAGCGCACCTGCCTTAAAAATGTGTGCTTTCCGCTCGAGCTTGCGGGCGTACCCGCCAAGGAGGCCCGCGCAAGAGCGAAGGAGCTGCTTGAGCTTGTCGGCCTGCCCGATAAGGCGCAGGTCTACCCGGCCCAGCTTTCGGGCGGGCAGCAGCAGCGCGTGGCAATAGCCCGCGCCCTCGCCACGAACCCGAAGGTGCTTCTCTGCGACGAAGCCACAAGCGCCCTCGACCCAAAGACTACATATTCCATACTCGACCTTATCCGCGACGTCAACAAAAAGCTCGGCGTTACGGTTATAATCATAACCCACCAGATGAGCGTCGTCGAGGCGGTCTGCGGCAAGGTGGCCATTCTGGACGGCGGCCGCGTGGCGGAGGAGGGCAGCGTGGAGCGCATATTTTCGAGCCCCAAATCGGCCGCGGCGAAACGGCTTGTGTTCCCCGAGGGCGGCGGCATACACTTTAACCCCGGCGAAACCGTCGTCCGCGTTGTGTTCAACGAGGCCAAGGCCGCCGGCTCGCCGCTGATAACCCAAATGGCTATCGACGCGGGGATAGCCGCGAATATACTCGCCGCGTCCACAAAGATAATCGACGCCCGCGTCTACGGCAATATGCTGCTCGGAATACCCGGCGGGCCGGAGAACGTGAAGCGGGCGGCGGAGTATTTGCAAAGC
>CANRER010000038.1 GCA_947629615.1 uncultured Clostridia bacterium
GGCGGTTATACTTGACCGCGTTCTCGCACAGGTTGAAGACGATGCTGTGCACCAGCGCGGGGATGGCCTTCACATACACCGGCCCGCCGGTCACCTCCACGGTGACGGCCGCCTTGCTTCGGCGGGCCTCGCCGTCCGCGTCAACGGGGCCGACGGCGGTTATCGTGAGGCCGTCGGCCTCAACGCGGAGCGTTTCGTCGTGGGAATACACCGCGGCCGAGGTGCGCAGCAGGGTCATTAGGTCGTTAAGGGCGGGGCAGGCCTGCTCTATATCGGCGCGGGCGGCGGCCTCGTCGGTGAGCAGCGCGGCGCGGCGGTTATTATCCCAGCCCACGGTAAGCCCGGCGGCCTCGCCGAGCGCGCGTAAAGGCACAAGGGTGCGGCCCTCTTCGACCAGCGGCGGCACGTCCATCACGTATACCGGCGTTTTCGAGCCGTCGGAGTAAATCTCGGGCGCGTCGAGCGAAAAGCGCAAAGTGCGCCCGCGAAGCATGGCCGTCACCTCGCGGGAGGCGTTGTTATAGCCTATGTCCGCGCCAAGACGCTCCAACACGGAGCGAAACGGCAGCATCACGCGCCCGTCCACGATTTTAGGCTCAGCGTCGGCAAAGGTCATGGGCGCTCCGTTCAAAAGCACGCTCACGCCCTCGCCGCCTTCGGCCAGTGCGGGAGCGAGCGGCAGCATAAGCGCCGTTAAAATGGCTGCGATAAGTTTTTTCATAGCGGTGTCCTTTCTTTTTCGAGGGGGTCAAAGCAGCTCGGCGAGCGCGTCCTTGCGGCGCAGCACCTCGTCGATGCGGTTTACGTAATCCCCCGCCTCCTTGGGGTTGAATATCCGTTCGATACGGTCGCCCACGACCGCCTTGGAGGACGCGCCCGCGCCCATAGCGACGATGGTGTGTATCTCCTCCATGATGTATATGTTATAAAGACATTCCCTGCCGGGCAGGGAAAAGCCCACGTTTTCAAGATTGCCGAGTGTGTTTTTCTGCTTGTACATATAGTACGGCTCCGCGCCGTAGGCCGCGAGGCGGGCGCGGCAAAGGGCCATCATTTCGTTGACATTTTTCGCGAAGCGGTATTTTTCAAAATCGCCTATCATGCGGGCCGCCCGCTTTAGGTACATCGTGTGTACGGTGACGGCCTCCGGGCCGAGCGGCAGCAGGCGGTCGAGGGTTTCGCCCACCATTGAGGGGGTTTCGCCGGGGAGGCCGACGATAATGTCGGCGTTAATGCAATTAAGGCCGCTCGAACGCGCCAGCTCAAAGGCGCGGATAACGTCCTCGGGGCTGTGGCGGCGGCCTATGGCGTCCAAGGTGGCTTGGTGCATGGTTTGGGGGTTCACGCTTATCCGCGTTACGCCGCATTCCGCCAGCATATCGCACATCTCGCGCGAGAACGAGTCGGGCCGCCCCGCCTCGACGGTGAACTCCGTCACGGCGGACATATCGAAGGCCGACTTGACGGCCTCTATCAGGCGGCGGAGCTGCTTTGGCGGCAGGGCCGTCGGCGTGCCGCCGCCAAAGTAGACCGAAACAGGCTTTCTGCCGCTTTTTTCGAGCAGAGCGGCGGTGTGGAATATCTCCCTTTCGCAGGCGTCCACGTAGGGGAGCATGAATTTGTTGTTATGCGTCAGCGCCTGCGAAACAAAGGAGCAGTAGGCGCAGCGGGTGGGGCAGAAGGGAACCCCAACGTAAAGGCTGACGGCCCTCGGGCTAAGCCCCGCGAGCAGCTCGCGCTCGCGCTTCGCCACGGCGAGGCTCAAAGCGGCGCGGTCGGGCTCCACCCAGTATTTGTCGGTCATAAAGCGCAGAGCCTCGGCCTCGGTCTTGCCGCCGTCCAGCATGGCGCGGACGATTTTTGCCGGGCGTATCCCGGTGGATATCCCCCACGGGGCCGGCATATCGGAAAGCTTGCGGCAGGCCAAAAACACCGACTTTTTCACGCAGTCGGCAAAGGTCTTTTTATCGGCCGGGTCGGGCGCGGGATATTCGGCCTCGGCGGTTTTGCCGCCGGCGGTCACCTCGGCGCGGAGCAAGCCGCCATTATATACGCTGACGGCGGAAATGTCGGAGTGCAGGTCGAAAAAAAGCTGAACGGTCTGCTCAGCCTCTGTTCTGTGGTCATGGCCGACGGTTGTTATCATAGGCTCACCTCAAATACGGGTTAAAGCTTTTCTCGTGGCCGACTGTCGTGCTTTCGCCGTGGCCCGGCAGCAGCAGCGTTTCGTCGGGATAAGCCGCCAGCAGACGGCGTATGGAGGCCATTTCGTCCTCGAAACTGCCGAAATCGAAGCGGCCTATGCTTTCGCGGAATATGAGGTCGCCACAGAAAACCGCCGCCCCCAAGGCGTAGCAAACGCCTCCGGGGCTGTGGCCGGGCGTATGCGCGACAGCAAAGCTCAGCTCGCCGAAGGCGAGAGAGCCGCCGTCCTGCACAAATTCGTCCGGCTCGAAGGGCGCGGGCCGCGCGTCGGTCAGGAACGCGAGGCTCCGCTCGCGGCTGCCTATCATGTCCGCGTCCGCGCGGTGCATATATATTTTGGCCCCGTATTTCGCCTTCAGCTCCGCCGCCGCGCCCACGTGGTCGTAGTGGCCGTGCGTGAGCAGTACGGCGCGGAGCGGCGCGCCGAGGGATTTGATTTTTGCCTCGATTTTGTCGGCATCCGCGCCGGGGTCTATGACGACGCAACCGTCGTCCCCGCCTATCAGGTAGCAGTTTGTCGCGAGCGGGCCGACGACGAGCCTTTCGGCCTTAATCATGCTATCTCAACTCCCAGTATGGCCTCAAGCAGACTGAAGCCGTCGTTTTTCGCCGTCACGACGGGCGCGCCCAGAGCCTCGCTCAGCTCCGGCACGGTCACGTCGTCCAGCAGAACGTCGTCGCCGTCGCGCAGCATATCGGCGGAGATTATCACCCTGTCGCCAAGGCCGCCCCCGCCGAGCTGTTCTATGATGTCGCGGCCGCACAAAAGGCCGGCGACCGTTATTTCGGGGCCGAAAAAGTTGTTGACCACGGCCCTAACGTCCACGGTCAGGCACGGATATTTTTCGGCCGTCATTTTCGCAAATTCGCCCATAAGCGGGGCGGCGGCCACGCCGGTGGCTATCGTCACCCGAGCGGGGGCGACGGCCTTGGGGGCCATTTTGAGCGCGGCGGCAAATTCCTCCTTAAGGGAGGCTATCAGCCCCACGCCGTTTTCAAGCTGCGGGTAGCCGTCGTAGCTTTCGCCGTCGGGCAAAGGCAGAGCGGCCCGCAGATACAGCTCGTCGGCGGCGTATACGAAGCCTCGGCCTATCTCGCGGCGGGCTTTTTTTTGCAGCCCCTCCACCTGAGCGATTATCTCGCGGGCCTTTTCGGGCGAAACGGGCTTCATCGGGGCGAGGCCCTTGCGGTGAGCCGTCAGCCCCACAGGCACCACCGACACGCTTATCACCGCGCCGTTGAGCGCGTAAAGCTTGTTGAGCGTGTCGTCCAGCGCGTCGCCGTCGTTATAGCCGGGGCAAAGCACTATCTGGCAGTTCATCAGCATACCGCGCTCGGCAAAGCGGGCCATAATCTCGGGCAGCTTCGCCGCGCGGGGGTTTTTCAGCATTTTCACCCTTAATTCGGGGTTCATCGTGTGGACGGATATGTTTATGGGGCTTACCCTCATGCGGATAAGGCGGTCTATCTCGGCCTCGCCGAGGTTCGTCAGCGTGACGTAATTGCCCTGGAAAAACGAAAGACGGGTGTCGTCGTCCTTGAAATAAAGGCTTTCGCGCATACCCTCGGGGAGCTGGTCGATAAAGCAGAATACGCAGGCGTTGGCGCAGCGCTGGGCCTTATCCATGAGGCCGCTCTCGAACTCCACTCCGAGGTCGTCGTAGGCGTCCTTTTCAAGCTCCACCTCCTCGGTCGTGCCCTGCTTTGTGCGCACGGTGAGGGTCAGATACTCGTCGTTCATCAGGTAGCGGTAATCGAGAACGTCGCGAACCTCCTCGCCGTTCACGGCGACAAGCTCGTCCCCCGGCTCAAGGCCGAGGGCGGCGGCTATTGAGTTTTCGTATACCGTTTTTATTTTCGCCGCCACGGCCATCGCTCCCATCAAATGTCTTTCATCAAATCGAAAATTTTATCCACATTCTTGCGCAGCATCGAATACTGCCGCCTGCCGTTTATATACACGCCATAGCTTCGTTCGTCGTAGGGCGCGAAATCGAGCCTTAATTTTTCGCCCGAATTGAGGGTATAGGTTATGCTGCCGACGGTTTCGCCGGCGGGAGCGTCGTCCAGCACGCCGTTCACGAGCAGGGCCACAATCTGCTGATAAAAGCCGCGGAACTCGTCCTCGCCCAGCTCCCTGCCGTCCACGTAAAAGGAGGCGTTTTCGCCCGCGCCGTCAAGCACGGTGAAAACCTTCGTTTCGCCGTTCGCCGTCATTTCAACGCCGCTCAGGTCGGCCACGTCTATCATGGCGAGGTACTTTTCGGCCACTTGCTCCATGGTGGAGGCAAGAAAGGCGCAGCCCTCGTCGTCCACGCGCAGGATATAGCCCGCGCCGTCGCGTATGATGTAGCGGTACTCGCCGTCGGCGGGGCTTATAAGGTAGCTCGCCGCGCCGCTCCCGAGGGTTACGTCAAGGCTGTAATCGGGCGAGGAAAGGCCGAGCGCGGCGCGGTTTTCGGCGTTGTCCTCGTATATGCCCGAGGCCGTGCTTTCCATCTCGGCCGCCGGGGTCAAAAGCGCCGTCATAACGTCGGAATTTGACGCGCTGCGCTTTTCCGGCTCCGTTATCGTCCAATAGCTGAGCAGCCCGTATTGGTCGGCCGCGCCGTCGGGGTTCATAACCACGTGAAGGGGCGGGCCGTTCTTGGGGGCGATGCGTATTTCGGTTATATCCTCGGCGGCGAAGGACGCGCCGAGGCTCACGTAGTCGCGGGCCGTCAGAAAGGCCACGTCGGCGACGTAGCTTTCCATGAAGTAGACCTCGGGCCCCGCGTCGGTCGAAAAGTAGTAGCCGTTGCCGTCGGGGGTTTCGCCGCCGATATAGAAGGCGCGTTCTCCGCCGTCGGTTCCTATAACGACGGTGGCCTCGGGCGAGGAAAGGCCGAAGGCCGCGGCGTTTTCGCCGGTTTCGTCCACAAGCTGCGGGCTCGTCACGTCGGAAAAGGTGTTCGTCAGCGCGTCGAGCATATTTGAATCCAGCGTAATGCCGTCGAAGCCCTCCAGCCGCCACGAGCCGTTGTATTTATACAGGTAGTAGCCGCCGTTTTTGTTGCTCACCCTTGCGGAGGTCATGGCCTCGGGGTCAACGGAAAAGACCTCTATCCCGTTCGTGTACTCCTCAGGGGCGGGCGGCTTCTCCTCCGGGCGCGTCAGCGCGTATAATGCGCCGATGAGCGCGCAGATAACCGCGGCCACGATGATTATGTTAAGAATAAAACGCTTATTTGCCGACATGGCGCGTTCCCTCACTTTACAGATGTCTTCTTCTAAGCCACACCGCGAGGCCCAAAAGCACAACAACGGCGGGCAGCGCGTAGCAGAACAGCGCGCGGTACAGCTTTTTCTGCGAGTCGGTCAGCACAACGAGGCTCGCGCTGCGCAGCGACTTGCCGGCGATGGTCAGCTTTGTGCCGCTAAGGCCCATCATGCTGTATACCGAGCCGACGAAAAAGCTCTTATTGCCGAAGCTTTCCTCGGAGAACACTCGTCCGAGAAGGTTGTCGTTGGTTTCCTGATAATTGCTTATGCCCCAGAAGGACGAGCTGCCCGCAACCATGAACCGCGCCGTTTTGTCGTATTTATCGCCGACGGTCTTTTCGAGGGTTACGCAGAGGTTGTAAACGCCCTCGGAGCCTTCGTCGTTCTCGTTGGCAACGTTGTAGGAAACGCCGCTTTTGGTGGTGTAAAACACCACGCTGTGCGAAACGACGCCCGTCGGGTCGTCGGAAACGGAAACGCTGCGGCAGAGAGTGCCGATGACGCGGCTCTTTGTGTCGATAATATCGCCTGCCTCGGAGGAAATCTGCGGGTACATCAGATCAATGCCGTACTGCGCCCCGCCGTAGCGGGCGTCGCCCTCGAGAACGTAGTCGTTGTTCAGCGTCACGCCCCACTCGGCGAGGTAGCTTTCGAGCCTCGGCAGCGAAACGGTAGGCTCCACGGCGAGCTGTACGCTGCCGCCGCGGTCAAAGTAGGCGTCGAGGTTTTCAATCTCCTGCGCGGTAAAGTCGAGCGTGGGGGAGATTATAAGCAGCAGCCCGCAGTTTTCCGGCACGGGGCTTGTCAGGTCTATCTGCATGGGGGTGATGTTTTCCTCGGCCAAAACCTCGGCCATCGAGTTGGGGTTCGCCTCCTGATGGCCCACCGAAAAGCAGGCCAGCGCCTCGGAGCGGCCTATGCAGTAGGCCAGCGCGTTGGTCAGGCGGCTTTCGAGCATAAGGGTCGAGGGAGTGCGGCTTTGGCTGTAGCCGTCGGCGGCGTAATCCACCATGTCCTCCATGCGGATAACGCGGCTGCGGTCGGTGGTCGTGTCCTCAACTATAAGACTGCCCTCGCTCAGCTCGGCGGCGTCCGCGAAGCGTTCGGTGAACTTGGGGTCGCGGATATAGTTGACGGCCTTGTATTTGAGGTTTTTGCTGGCCGCAAGGTATTTGAGAACCAGCTCCTTCACCTCGGTAAATTCGTCGCTCTGGTTTTTCATGTAATAAATCGTAACGTCGTCGCCGCTCTCGTCAAGGTCGGCCAGCACGCCCTTGGTGGCCGCGCCGATTTTGAACATACCGTTTTCGGTCATGTCGATGCGAGTGGCGGGAAATTTTTCCGAAAGGGCCGAGGCCGCGAGGTTCAGCAGTACAAAGATTATCACCGCTCCGGCCACAAGAACCGTATTGTTCGCGCCGTAGCGAAGGCGGCGGGTATTAAGCTTTTTCATTTTCGGCCCTCCTTAGCTCCAGCGGCGTTTTTCAACGCTGCGCACGGTGAGAAAGACGAACAGCGCCGAAAAGCTCAAGTAGTAGAATATGCTCTCAAGCTTCAGCACGCCGATTATGAAGTCCTCGAACCGCTCCGTGACGGAAACGAGGGATATGGCCTTGTCGATAAGGCCGACGCCCACGGAGGGCAGGTTCGCCATAAGGAACAGCATGAGCAGTACGCCCAGCGAAACCACCAGCGCGATAATCTGGCTTTCCGTTACGGACGAAAAGAACATACCTATGGATATGAAGCACGTGCCGAGCAGGAAAAAGCCCAAGTATGTGCCAAGTATCTTGCCCCACAGCGGCGCGCCGTGAACGGCCACTATGGCGAGGTAGGGCAGCGTGGTAGCCATAGCGCAAAGGAACACGCACATGGCGGCGAACAGCTTGCCGAGAACTATGCCCCACACGCTGACGGGAGCCGTCAGCAGAAGCTGGTCGGTTTTGCCGCCGCGCTCCTCGGCGATGAGGCGCATGGTCAGCACCGGCGTCAGCAGTACAAGTATCAAAAGCCCGCTGCCGAGGGGGTTTGAAATGTCGCCCATACCGCCCTCGATGACGTAGGTGTTGAAGTAAAAGCCGTAAATAAAGGCGAAAACGCCGATGAAAACATAGCCTATGGGCGAGGTGAAGTAGGCCCTCAGCTCACGCTTGAATATCGCTTTCACTTTCAGCTTCCCCCTTTTCGTCGGTGATTTGCGCGGTTTCCGCGCCGCTGCCCGTCAGGCGGATGAATACCTCCTCGAGGCTCATCTCGTCGGCCCGCATTTCGATTATCGTGCCGCCCGCGCCTGCCACCGCCAGCGAAATCTCGCGCCGCAGCTCCGCCGGGGCGCTTATTCTGTACTTGCCGTCCGCAAGCTCCACGCCGCTTACGCCCTCCACGGCGGCTATGGCGGCGGTCACCGCGTCGCTGTCGCCCTCGATTTCGGCGATTATGCTTCCGCTGCCTCCAAGCCTGTGCGAAAGATTTTCGGGGCTGTCCTCGGCGACTATTTTGCCGCCGTCGATTATCAGCACCCTGTCGCACACCGCGCTGACCTCGGGCAGAATGTGGCTGCTCAGAATGACGGTGTGGTTTTTCGCCAGCTCCTTTATAACGCCGCGCACCTCGATTATCTGGTTCGGGTCGAGGCCGACGGTGGGCTCGTCCAAAATCAGCACGTCGGGGCCGCCCACCAGCGCTTGAGCCAGCCCCACCCTTTGGCGGTAGCCCTTGCTGAGGTTGCCTATGCGCCGGCCGCCCACGTCCGATATGCCGACAACGTTCTTTATTTCGTTAAGATGATATTTCTTGTTCAGCTTTACGCCCTTTAAGTCGTAAACGAAGCCGAGGTACTCGTCGACCGTCATGTCGAGGTACAGCGGCGGCTGCTCGGGCAGGTAGCCTATGCTTTTTTTCACGGCGTAGGGCTCGTCAAGTATATCGCGCCCGCCCACGGTAACCGTGCCGTCGGTCGCGCCGATATAGCCGGTTATGATGTTCATCGTGGTGCTTTTGCCGGCCCCGTTAGGGCCGAGAAAGCCCAGTATCTCGCCGCTTTTTACGTTAAAGCTGAGATTGTCCACGGCCACCTTTTTGCCGAAACGCTTGGTGAGGTTTTTAACTTCTATCAAAACGATCACTCCCAAATCGTGATTTTGCGTTTGTTACTCCCGCGTTATGCCTATGCCTAGCTCCGCGAGCTGTTTTTCGTCCACCTCGCCGGGGGATTCCACCATAAGCTCGCCGCTGTCCTTCACCTTGGGGAAGGCCATAACGTCGCGAATAGACTCCTTGCCGGTCATCAGCATCACCATGCGGTCCAGCCCGTAGGCCATGCCCCCATGTGGAGGCGTGCCGTATCGGAAGGCGTTGATGAGGAAGCCGAAGCGTTCCATCGCCTGCTCGGGGGTGAAGCCGAGCTTTTCAAACATTTTGGCCTGAAGCTCGCTGTCGAATATACGAATACTGCCGCCGCCCAGCTCCACGCCGTTTAACACGATGTCGTAGGCCTTCGCTCGGACGGAGCCGGGGTCGGTGTCAAGCAGGGGAATGTCCTCGTCCTTGGGCGAGGTAAAGGGGTGGTGCATGGCGACGTAGCGGCCCTCCTCCTCGCTGTATTCAAACAGCGGGAAGTCCGTTACCCACAGCAGCTCGAACCTGCCGGGCTCTATCAGGCCGAAACGCTGCGCCAGCTCGCAGCGCAGCGCGCCGAGGGCGGCGAACACAACCTCGTCCTTGTCGGCGACGAAAAGCACGGTGTCGCCGGCCTTCGCGCCGGCCCTTTCGGCGATTGCGCTAAGCTCCTCGGGCGAAAAGAACTTCGCGATGGAGCCGCGTATTTCGTTTTCCTCCACGATGAGCCACGCGAGGCCCTTGGCGCGGTATGTTTTCACAAAGTCAACAAGGCCGTCGAGCGTTTTTCTGGTGAGCTTTTGAGCGAGGCCGGCGGCGTTTATCGCGCGGACGCTGCAGCCCGGCTGCTCGGCAACGGAGGCGAAGGCCGTAAAGCCGCAGTCCCTGAACAAATCGGTCATATCGACAAGCTCCATGCCGAAGCGTACGTCGGGCTTGTCGCTGCCGAAGCGGCGCATGGCCTCGGCGTAGGGAAGGCGCGGCAGAGGAAGCTGAACGTTCACGTTTAGAATTTCCTTGAACACGCGCTTAAGAAAGCCCTCGTTGACGGAGATAACGTCGTCCTCGTCCACAAACGACATTTCAAGGTCGAGCTGAGTGAACTCCGGCTGACGGTCGGCGCGCAGATCCTCGTCGCGGAAGCACTTCGCCACCTGAAAGTAGCGATCCATGCCGGCCAGCATCAAAAGCTGCTTGTAAAGCTGCGGCGACTGGGGCAGGGCGAAAAACCTCCCCGGGAAAATGCGGCTGGGGACAAGGTAATCCCTCGCGCCCTCGGGGGTGGACTTGCAAAGCACGGGCGTTTCTATTTCAAGAAAGCCGTTCTCGTCGTAGTAGCCGCGGGCTATCTGGGTTATGCGGTGGCGGGTTTCAAGGGTGCGCTGCATAACGGGGCGGCGCAGGTCGAGGTAGCGGTACTTCAGGCGCAGCTCCTCGCCGGCCTTTACGTCGTCCTGAATTACGAAGGGCGGAACGTCGCTCTTCGACAGGATACGTAGCTCCTCGGCCAGCACCTCCACGCGGCCCGTGGGAATTTTGTCGTTCACGCTCTCGCGCGGGCGCACCTTGCCGCGCACCGCTATGACGTACTCGCTTTTAAGCTCGGCGGCCTTTTCAATAAGGGCCGCGTTCTCGGGCGAAAAAACCACCTGGCTTATGCCGCTGCGGTCCCTTATGTCCACAAATATCAGGCCGCCCATGTCTCTGGCCTTGGCCACCCAGCCCATGAGCACGGCCTCTGTGCCGGCGTCCGTCTCACGCAGCTCGCCGCACTTATGAGTTCTTTTTAATCCCTTGATGACGTCCATTGTGTTTCCTCCAATTTTATATTATCAGCCTTTGTTTATTATCCTCACGGCCTCCGCCGCGTCCGAGGCGGGCCTTTCCTCGCCGGTGGCGAGGTTCTTAATCCTAAGGCCGCCCTTTTCGGGGAACACGGCCCACCGCGCCCCGCTCTCGGCGGCGCGGGCGAGCTGCTCCTCTACGGAGAGGCCCATAACGTCGCCCTCGGCGCGGACCCCCGCGGAGCGCAGGGCAAGCAGGCACCCCGCCGCGGCCCCCGCGTCCTCCGCCACGACCCACGCGGCCGGCTTTTCCGGCGCAGCCGCGCCGGAGCCCCCGTCCGACATCGCCAGAACCACTCTTTCCTCACCTATGGCGAAGCCCACGGCGGGCAGGTCGGCCTCTCCGCCTATGCGTCTGCTCAGCGCGTCGAAGCGTCCTCCGCCGCCGACGGTGCCGTTGGCCCCGCCGCCCCCGCCCTTGAACTCGAACACGGTACGGTTATAGTAATCCAGCCCCCTGATAAGACCGGGCTTTTCATCAAAGGGTATATTCATCGCCCTGAGGCAGGCTTTCACTCTTTCGTAATGCTCAAGGCAGTCGGGGCAGAGGTAATCCACCACCTTCGGCGCGCCCGCCTTTACGGCGCGGCAGCCGGCCTCCTTGCAGTCCAGCACGCGGACGGGATTTTTGCCCAGCCGCCCCGCGCAGGTGGGGCAAAGCTCGCCCCTGTTCGCGAAGGGCAGCAGATAGCGCGCAAGCTCGTTTTCAAAGCTCACGCGGCAGCGCGGGCAGCCCACCGAATTTATTTTCAGCGTCAGGTTTTCCACCGACATCGCCTTAAGCGACTCGTACGCGAGGGATATGAC
>CANRER010000039.1 GCA_947629615.1 uncultured Clostridia bacterium
GAGCTGATACTGCCGCCTGCGTTTGGCAGATACGCTCCGTCAGCGGTGGTGATGAAAAATTCAGCACCGGCAAGGGGCTCTTTAGTCTCGCCGTCCAGCTTTTGGACTATGACCTGTCCGCTGGGCTTGTTAAAGAAAGTTATGGTTTGTGTGTCGTTGGCCGTGACTTCAACGGTCTGAGACGTTGTTTCCAGCACATAGCCGTCCGGGGCTTTGGTCTCGGTTATTACCAGAACCGTTCCGGCCTTTACGCCTGTGAGAACAATTTGTCCGTACTCGTCGGTGACATAGTACCCGTTGGAGCTTACCGTCCCGCCGTCGTTGGCGACGTATGCCCCATCAGCGGTGGTGATTAGGAACTCCGCGCCGGCAAGAGGCTGCTTTGATACGCTGTCCAGCTTTTGGACTATGACCTGTCCGCTTGGCTTATCCGCAAACTCCACCTCAATGTTGGCCTGCTCCTCGCCTGAGATGTACACGGTCTTTTCCGGCTCGGTTATCTCATAGCCGGATGGGGCCTGAGTTTCCTCGACGATGTACGTCCCCGCTGCAAGGCCGGTAATGACTGCCGTGCCGTTGACGGACGTCATATATTCGCCGATAACGGTGCCTCCCGTGCCGCTGACTCCCTCAAAGTAACGAAGCCGGAACTTTGCGCCCTGCAATACAGCGCCCGTAACCGCGTCTACCTTCTTGATTATCAGCGCCGATTTTGGCGTATTCGTAAAGGTGACCTCCTTGTTCTCTCCGGCCGTGATATATATCTCCTGTACGTTCTGCTCGGAGAGCAGATATCCCGCCGGTGCTTCCAGCTCGGTTATCTTGTACCAGCCGGTCTGAAGGTCGTACAGATGAATGCGTCCGTTTTTTATGTGCGCTTATGCAATTACCTCATCGACTCGACCGCTGCGCGTTCAATCGGCAAGCCCGCCGAATAGCGGCGGATATAGCGGTTAAAGCCCTCCACGTCGGCGGGGTCGGGGCTTACGGTGACGCTCTTCATGCCCTTAAACACCTTTTCGTTAAGGTATTCGTCGAGTGCCTCGCCCTCGGCCTTTTCGAGCATATAGGCCGCCAACAGGGCTATGCCCCACGCACCGCCCTCGCCGGCGGTTTCCATAACGCTCACGGGGGCGTCCATAGCGGCGGCGAGTACCCGCTGACCAACGCCCTCGGTTTTGAACAAGCCGCCGTGGCCGAGAATACTGTCAACCTTCACGCCCTCCTGACGGAACATAATGTCCAGCCCTATCTTGAGCGCGCCCAGCGTCGCGTAAAGGTTGGCGCGCATGAAGTTCGCCAAGCTGAAATCGCTTTCCGGCGTGCGGACGAACAGGGGCCGCCCCTCCTCGAAGCCTGTTATGCTCTCGCCGGAATAGTAGCAGTAGGAAAGCAGGCCGCCGCAGTCGGGCGCGCCCTCCATCGCCTTGAAGTACAGCGCATCGTAGAGCTTCGGCATACTGATGTCAACGCCCATAAGCTCCGAAAATTCCTTGAATATGTTCACCCAAGCGTTTATGTCCGAGGTGCAGTTGTTGCAATGCACCATGCCGACCAAATCGCCCATAGGCGTGGTTACAAGGTCTATCTCGGGGTAAACCTTGGAAAGCTCCTTTTCCAAAACAATCATGGCAAAAACCGACGTTCCGGCCGAAACGTTGCCCGTGCGCACCGTAACGCTGTTTGTCGCCACCATGCCGGTGCCGGCGTCGCCCTCCGGCGGGCAGAGGGGAGAGCCGGGCTCAAGCTCGCCGCTGGGATCGAGCAAGAGCGCGCCCTCGGCGGTGAGCACGCCGGCGTTTTCGCCGGCCACAAGCACCTTGGGCATTATGTCCTCAAGCCGCCACGGCAAATCCTTGATGAGCAGGTTGAATTTTTCGACCATCGAGGCGTTGTAGGTTTTCGTGCCGGTGTCGATGGGGAACATACCCGAGGCCTCGCCCACGCCCAGCGCCTTTTCGCCCGTCAGCCGCCACTGTATGTAGCCGGCCAGCGTGGTGAGGTAAGCTATGCGGGGAACGTGCTCCTCGCCGTTCAGAATAGCTTGGTATAGGTGGGCTATGCTCCAACGCTGCGGAATGTTGTAGTTGAAAAGGCTCGTCAGCTCGCGGGAGGCGCGTTCGGTTATCGTGTTGCGCCAAGTGCGGAATGGGGCGAGCAGCCTGCCCTCGCTGTCGAACGCCATATAGCCGTGCATCATGGCGCTGAAGCCCATCGCGCCGATTTTCGTGAGCTTAACGCCGTATTTTTCCATTACGTCGGCCTTTAGCTTGGCGTAACAGTCCTGAAGGCCGGTGTGAATGTCGTCCAAGGAATAGGTCCAAACGCCGTTTTCAAGGCGGTTTTCCCAAGTATGCCCGCCCGAAGCGACGGGAGCCTTGTCGCTCGCTATAAGCACCGCCTTTATCCGTGTTGAGCCAAATTCAACGCCCAGCACGGCGCGGCCCTCGGCAATTTCGGTTCTTATTTGTTCGGTAGTCATTTTTCTTCCTCCTTTTTTATGCATTAATTATACTATACCGCGGAAAAAATTTCAATAGAAAAATTCCGAATTATGAAAAAAGCTCCGCGAACGGAGCCTCTTTGCCGGTGGAGCTATTCAACTATGAAGTCGCCGACGCGCGAGAAAAACTCCTCCACGCCGTCGTCGCCCTCATTGGCGTCAATCGTCATAAGTACGGGCCGGCTTCTGTCAAGACTGAATATTCCGAGAATTGATTTTGCGTTGACTGTAAAGCTGTCGGTCAGAATATCAACCTCGAAGTCCGCCGATGTGGCCGCGCCCACAAGGGTGCGCACCTTATCGACCGTGTCGATATTGATTTTCCTGTTTAACATTTTGGCGTCTCCTTAAAAGTGTTCGGAAAGGCTCCCCATGTAGTCGTCGCGATGTGAAGCACAAATTTCACTGCATACAATGATAACACAAACCAAGCGTAAAATAAATGGTAGTTTTAATATAAAATTCGCCGCCGCCAAAAGATTTTTTTGTGTAAAATTTTTTGGACGAACAGGTCTTTTCAAAAAATTTACAAATTAGCATTTACAAATGTGGAAAATAGTAGTATAATTAATATACGGAAACGGGCCGCGCCCGTGAAAAACCGACTTCGGGAAAGGAGTATACGACCATGAAAAAAATATTTATAGTTGCTTCGGAATGTCTGCCCTTCGTTAAAACGGGAATAGCCGCCGACGTGGCCGCCGCTCTGCCCCGCGGCCTCGACGCGGCCGAATACGACGTGCGCGTCGCCCTGCCCTTTTATTCCTGCATACCGGCCCATTTGAGCAAGGACTGCAAATACGCCGCGCATTTCTATTTGAGCACGGGCGAGAGCATAAACAACGAATACGTGGGAATAATGACTTGCGAGCGCGGCGGCGTAAAGTATTACTTCGTCGATAACAAGCGCTTTTTCAGCGGGCCGCGCCCCTACGGCGAGCCGAGGGCCGACCTTGAAAAATTCTGCTTTTTCTCAAAGGCGGCGCTTTCGCTGCTGCCCGTCGTAAATTTCCGCCCCGACGTTATCCATTGCCACGACTGGCAGACCGCAGCCATACCCGTGTATCTTAAAACGGAGTTCGCCGACGGCGAATTTTATCGGGGGATAAAGTCCGTGCTGACGGTACATAATTTAGCCGAGCAGGGTAAGGCGGATATAAAGACCCTTCGCGACCTTACAGGCTTTTCGCCCGAGCTTTTCGTGCCGTCCAAGCTGGAGCTTAACGGCCGCGCCAGCCTGCTCAAGGGCGGCATAGTCTACGCCGACGCGGTCACTACCGACAGCGCGGCCCACGCCGAGGAAATACAAACGCCCGAGCTGGGCGAGGGGCTGGACGGCCTTATTCGCACAAGGGCCGACGCCCTAAAGGGCATAATGGTGGGGCTTGACCACGCCATGTTCGACCCCTCCACCGACGAAAGCATATTCGTGCAGTACAACCTGAACGATTTTTGGGCCCGCAAGTGGGAAAACAAGACGCTGCTCCAGCGTCAGCTCGGCCTCGAGGAGGACAGGAACAAGTTCCTCGTCGGCGTGGTTTCGCGCCTGACCGACGGCAAGGGCATAGACCTGCTTGAGGAAGCCCTCGGCGAGATATTGGACGGCTCCACCCAGCTTGTGATAATCGGCACCGGCGACCGCCGCCACGAGGATATTTTGAAGGAGGCGGAGTGGCGCAACCGAGGCCGTATGAGCGCGAATATCTACTATAGCAGAGAGCTTAGCCGCCGGCTTTTCGCCGGGGCCGACGCGCTGCTCGTTCCCTCCCGCTCGGAGCCGAGCGGCCTGACGCAGCTTATAGCCATGCGCTACGGCGTTGTCCCCATAGTGCGCGAAATAGGCAGCCTTAAGGACACCGTGCCGCCCTTCAACGAATACGAAAACGAGGGGCTGGGCTTCTCGTTCCGTAATTGCAGCTCGCGGGAGCTGGCCGACGCGGTGGCCTACGCGCGGCGCGTGTACTTCGATATGCCCATAAAGTGGCAGCAGATGATGCTCCGCGATATGACGGCCGATTGTTCGTGGAACGGCTGCGTCGAAAAGTACGCCGAAATATATGGCGCTCTTTGCGAAAAATAAAATACAGAAAAATAAAGGCGGTGAAGGCCGCTTTTATTTTTTTACGGCCCCCGCGACGCAAAGGGAGTAAAATCCGTCTTATATGGTGAAGGCCTTCAAATAACAAAGGAGATTTGCAGCATGGAAGACAGGGAAATAATCGGGCTGTACCTTGCCCGAAACGAGGCCGCCCTTACGGAAACGGCGAAAAAATACGGACGAATGGTGCGCTCCGTGGCCTACGGCATTTTGAAAAACGAGGCCGACAGCGAGGAATGCGAAAACGACACCTATCTTTCCGCGTGGGGCAGCATACCCCCGCAGCGTCCGACCTCGCTGGGGGCGTACCTCGGGCGGATAGCCCGCAACGCCGCCCTCGGCAGGCTGGAATACTACGCCGCCGAAAAGCGCAGCCGCGTTCTCGAAACGCCGCTGGACGAGCTTGGCGACATAGCCTCCGGCTCGCCCACGCCCGAGGCCGAGCTTGAGCAGGCCGAGCTTTCGCGCCTCATCGACGCTTACCTTCGCGGCAAAAGCCGGGCCAAGCGAGTGGTGTTCGTGCGGCGGTACTGGTACTGCGACCCCATCGGCAAAATCGCCCGCGAGCAGGGCTATTCCGAAAGCAAGGTCAAGTCTATGCTCATGAGAATGAGAAACGAGCTTAAAATCTATCTTGAAAGGAACGGTATCAAATTATGAATAAAAACGAGCTTTTTAAGGCTGTCGGAGGCATTTCCGAGGAGCTTATCGGCGAGGCGGAGGGCCGCGTCTGCCGCCGTCGTCATGTCAGAACCGGCGCGCCTATAGCGGCGGCGGTGATGGCGGTCAGCGCGACGGTTTTCGCGGCGGTGAACGGAGCCAAACGAAGCGTGCATCATTCGTGGAAAATAGATTACCGCTCTCTGCCCGCGGCGGAGCGGCTCGTCGGGGACGTGGGCTTCGGCCCTGAGCTGCCCGAGGAGTTCGCGAACGGCTACGCCTTTGATGAGGGGCGCATTATGGACAGCGAAAACTTTGACGAAAACGGCCAATCCATAGAAAAGTATAAGGGCCTGTCCGTCGGCTACGCCCTTGACGGCGACGGCATAGAGCTCCACATCAACGCCGCAAAGACCAACGCCGCGCCCGACGGCGATTTGGTCGGCGAATACGGCGGCTGCAAGCTGTATTACTACAGCTATATGAACAAGTTCGTGCCGGGCAGCTACGAGCTGACAGAGCAGGACATCGCCGACCGCGACAGCGGCAAGTACGTTTTCAGCTTCGGCAGCAGCGAGGTCGAGGTCAAGGAGATAAAGGGCCTTTCGTGGGACGACGGCGGCGAACGCTTCAGCCTTACCGGCATCGACACGCCCCTCACCGCTGAGGATATGGCGTCGATGGCGCACGAGCTGATCGACTTGCAAAAGTGAGGCCGAGCTGAATAATAAACGGTAAAAGAAATCCGCTCGTTTGAGCGGATTTCTGCGTATTGTTTACAATCGGCCGATGGTGAAACCCCTCATCAGTCGGCTTCGCCGACAGCTTCCCCCCGAGGGGAAGCCAAGGGCTGTTGTGCGGACTTTTACTTTATGCAAAGATGACAGCAAAAGTGCAATTCCCGCACACAATCTTGCCTTCTCCTTGGGGAGAAGGTGGCGCGAGCGAAGCGAGCGACGGATGAGGGGTTTTCCCCGGCCCAGCTCGGTTACACAACGTTCACCAACACGGCGACAATTCCGGCCAGCACGGCAAGAGCGGCGGTCACGGCAAAGGGGATAAAATCCCAGTCGCGGGCCTTTTTCGGCCTCGCGGGCAGGGGAGCGGGCGCGAAGTACTCCTCCACAATCCGCTCGGCCTCGAAAACCGCGCTGCGGTTCTCCTCGCGCCCGTCCTTCAGCACGAAAAACGCTTGGTCGAAGTGGCGCGATTTGAGGTCGCTGAGGACGATAATCTTTCTTTCCTTGCTTTTCAAGCCCTTTTCCTCCTTATGTTGGCGGCGATTACCGTCAGGTCGTCGCCGGGAACGCCGCCCGAATGGTCGCGGGCGCGGTTCAGAATTTCCGAGGCCAGCCGCTGGGGAGTGGCGAGAGCACCATGCTCGATAAGCTCCTTTATCCAGCCGCTTTCGCCGCTGCCCGAAAGGGCTACGCCGTCGCTGATAAGCACAAGAGTGCTTTCGTCCTCCATGCGCCGCTCGTAACATTCGGCCCCTCCCGAGGCGGCGGCCCCCGCGGGCAGTCCGCCGGGGGCTATTTCCTCGGCGGCTCCCTTTTGGCTGAGATAAGTGGCCGCGCCGCCGCACTTGTAAAGCTTCGCCTTGCCGCCGAGCTCCGCCACGCACAGGTCGATGGCGGTGTAGCTGCCGGCGTTGCTGCCGACGATAAGCGAATTTGTGAGGTTTATGGCCTCCTCAGCCTCCATGCCGGCCTCCATAAGGGAAATCAGCATTTCGGCGCAGAGGCGGCTTTCGCGGGCGGCCTTGTCACCGCTGCCCATGCCGTCGCACAACGCCATGACGAAGGTGTCGCGGTCGAGCAGACAGCATATCGGGAAATCGCCGCTGACGCGGCGGTTTTCCCTCACCGCCGAGGCCACGGCGGCCTCCACGTCGTAATCGGGCGCGACAACATAGCGGCAGCGGCAGACCCCGCAGCTTTTAAGGCCGGTTTTGGCAAATTTCAGCCCGGTGGCCTGCTCCAGCACCGACGGCACAAATTCCTCGCAGCAGCCCAGCTCCCCACAGCCGCGCAGCGTCAGCCGTACCTCTGTGTCGTCGCCCTCGCCGGTGACGTAAACGTCGCGCGAGTCTATGCCCAGCCGCCTCAGGCGCGAGCGCACGTCGTCCGAAAGCAGCTCGTCGCACAGCTCCGCCGCCGGAGGGTTGGCGGCCAGCCGCGAAATTATCGCGCTCACGCCGGCAAAACCCGTCAGCATGGCGGCCTGCAGCTCCCTGCGGCGACCGCTCCAAATAAGGTCGTTTTGGTAAAGCTCGTGCGTTTTGGCGAACTCCGCGGCGAAAACGTCGGGCCGCACACAGTGCGGGGGCGAAAGCTCGCCCGTGGGCTTCTCGCCGCGCATAAGGGCCTCCGCAAGCCGGTTCATGGCCTCGCGGGTGTTTTGGCCGTCGCGGGCCCAGCAGTATTTTTTAAGGCCGCAGCGGGTGCAGACGCGGCGGGCCGTGCGGTCGCACATACTTTCGCGCAGACCGTTTTCGACCTCCTCAGCCGTGGGAGAGAGCGCGCGCAGCGTGGCCTCGGCGGACGAGAGCGCCGTGCCGAGGCGGCGCAGACTGTCGCGCAGGACGACGTCGGTCGCGGCGTGTGCCGAGCCGACCGAGGTTATGACCTCGAAAAACCGCCTCGGCACAAGAAAGATAAGAGCTGCCGCCGCCAGCGAGCAGGCGAGGTTTATCAGCACCTCGGCCGAGCCGTTGGCAAGGGCCGTCACCACGGCGTTGCTCAAGATGAAGGCCGCGCAGGCGGCCAGCTTGCCCTTTTTGCCGAAGTATCCCGCCGCTATGCCGCTGACGGCGAAGGAGGCGGGCGAGGCGTCGATGCGGCCTCGGCTCAAAGCGCAGATCAGCCCCATTATCGCGCCCGCCGTTCCGCCGTGGAGGCTGCCGAAGCGTATGGCGTAGACCATCACGAGAAACACGCAGGCCGTTTCGCCCAAGTCAAGCGCGCCGAACAGCTCTATTCCCACAAGGCCGCCCACCGCACAGCCGAAAAGCATGGCCATGCAGAGGGTTTCCTCGCCGGTCAGGGTGCGCCGCAGATGAAGCGACGGCAGCAGCGAGAGCGCGTTCGCGAAGGCCGCCGTCGCGACGTATACCGTGGCCGCCTCGGCCACGAGGACAATGCAGTCATAAAGCAGCGGATAGCCGCCCACGCTCATGCTTATGAACAGCAGGAACAGCCCCACCGCCGGCGTTATTATCGAGGCCAGAAGCGCGGCCTGCCGCTTTGCCACAAAGGGCAGACGGCCCTTTTTTATGCCGGGGAACACGGCCATAAAAATGGCCGCCGAAAAAACGTATCTGCCCACGTCGATAAGTTCCGCGCGGCAGAGCAGCAGCCCCGCCGCCCCGCCGAAGGCCGCCGGCAGTCCGCCGCCGCAGGCGGCGAAGAACGCGAAGCCGAAGGGGTGGCTTTTCCCTATGCCTTCGGCCCGCGAAAGTAAAAGCGCCGTCAGAAAAAGCGCCGCGCCGGGGAGCGCCTTTTTGAGCAGCTTGATAAGCGGAGCGAATTTTTGTTTCATTTGTACCTCTCTCCTTATGTAAAACTAAATAAATTATACATCTCCCGCCAAGGGCATTATGTCGAAAGGCGGCCCGCGCCCAGAAAAATTTTTCGCCAAATTAGGCCCGCCTTCGCGGCGCGGAGGAAATTAATAAAATAACACTTGCATAATGCCGCCAAAGCCTGTATAATAAAGGTGACAAAACTCTGAAAGGAGAATTGCTGTGAGCACATTTGAGATTAAAGACAATTTTTACCTTGACGGCAAGCCCTTCAAAATTATCAGCGGAGGCATACACTACTTCCGCGTGGTGCCGGAATACTGGCGCGACCGCCTTGAAAAGCTGAAGGCAATGGGCTGTAACACTGTCGAAACCTACGTTTGCTGGAACCTGCACGAGCCGGAGCCCGGCAAATTCAACTTCGAGGGAGGGCTCGACATCGCCCGCTTCATAAGCATAGCCGACGAGCTGGGGCTTAAGGTCATCGTGCGCCCGGGGCCCTTCATCTGCGCCGAGTGGGAGTTCGGCGGCCTTCCGGCGTGGCTTTTGCGCGAGGACGGCGTGAAGCTGCGCGGCCTTTACGAGCCGTATATGACGCACGTTAAAAATTACTTCCGCGAGCTGTTTAAGCGCCTTGCCCCGCTTCAGGTCACAAAGGGCGGGCCGGTGATACTGTTTCAGATCGAGAACGAGTACGGCTATTACGGCGACGACAAGGAGTACCTTATGGAGATGGGCCGCGTTATGCGCGAGTGCGGCGCGGAGGTTCCCTTCGTGACCAGCGACGGCCCTTGGGATGACGCTCTGGAGTGCGGCAAGTGCGACATGGCGCTGCCGACGGCCAACTTCGGCTCCCATGTGGAGGCACAGTTCAAGACGCTCGCCGAGCATACCGGCGGCGGCCCGCTGATGTGCATGGAATTTTGGGTCGGCTGGTTCGACAACTGGGGCGGCGAAAAGCACTCCACAAGCAATCTTGACGCGAACAAGCGCGACTTCGAGGACGCTATCCGCCTCGGCCACGTGAATATCTATATGTTCCACGGCGGCACCAACTTCGGCTTTACGAACGGCGCAAACTACTACGACGAGCTTTCGCCCGACGTAACGAGCTACGACTACGACGCGGCGCTCACCGAGTGGGGCGACGTCACTCCCAAGTACGAGGCCTTCCGCGAAATAATCAAAAAGTACGCCGACGTGCCGGAGGTGGAGCTGACCACCAAAATCGAAAAGGGCTCGTACGGAACGCTCGAATGTGAGGGCCGCGTAAGCCTGAACAGCGTGCTGGACGACATTTCCGTTCCCGTTTGCGCCAAGGACGCCGTGTGCATGGAAAAGCTCGGCCAAAATTTCGGCTACACGCTTTACCGCGCGTCCTTCCCCAAGGGCAAGACCATAGGCAAGCTCTCGTTTTCGAGGGTGAACGACCGCGCCATCGTGTTCATGGAGGGCAACCGCTTTGGCACATACTATGACCGCGAGCTGCTCAAGGAGTACGACTTCAAGCGCGAGCCTTACGTTTACGCCGAGGACGGCGATTTTGACGTGCTGACCGAGAACATGGGCCGCGTGAATTTCAGCTATAAGATAGAATCTCAGCGAAAGGGCATCGACGGCGGCGTGCTGATAAACGGCCACTACCACAGCGGCTGGAAGATGTACCCCCTGCCGCTGGATAATGTGGATAAAATCGACTTCGACAAGCCCTACCGTAAGGGCGACCCCGCCTTTTACAAGTTCAGCTTCAACGCCTACAAGGCTATGGATACCTTCCTCGACCTCGACGGCTTCGGCAAGGGCTGCGCCTTCATAAACGGCTTCAATCTGGGCCGCTTTTGGGAGATAGGGCCGCAAAAACGGCTCTACATTCCCGCGCCGCTGATACGCGAGGGCAATAACGAAATTATCGTTTTTGAAACCGAGGGCAGGGCCGCGCGCACCGTATCCCTCGCGGCCGAGCCGGACCTCGGCCCGCTTTACCTGCCCGACGGCCGCCCCGAATAGGCGGTCGGTTATGGCAAGGGTCAGGAGAAGGGCGCTTATACCGCTGCTGCTCGCGGCGGCTGTCCTGCTCGGTATAATCGCCCTTAACGTTTACTACGCCGGCAGCGACGTGATAGTTTATATGTACCACAGCGTCCGCGAGGAACCCGTCAACGCCGACGACGAGGAGCTCAGTGTCCGCCCGGAAAGCTTCGAGCGGCAGCTCCGCTTTTTCGCCGAAAGCGGCAGGCGCACGATTTTTGCCTCGGAGCTGGCGGGCCTCGAAAGGGGAGGCAAGTATCTTGTGCTCACCTTTGACGACGGCTACGAGGACAACTATACCGAGGTGTTCCCGCTGCTGAAAAAATACGGCTGCAAGGCCA
>CANRER010000040.1 GCA_947629615.1 uncultured Clostridia bacterium
ATTAAAAAAATCACCGGCGAAACGCCTCGGCTTTTCCGCGTTCCGGCGGGCGATTATAACAACAGCGTTATCGAAACCGTGCGCGCCTCGGGCCGCCAGCCCATACAATGGGACGCCGACAGCCTCGATTACCGCGGACTTTCCGCCGCCGAAATGGAGGAGCGCATTATGAGCAGGGTGCAAAGCGGCAGCATAATCCTGTTCCATACCGGCACCGATAATACCGCCGCCGCGCTCGGGCCGATATTGGAGCGGCTCGCGGGCGAGGGCTATAGCTTCTGCCCCGTGGGCGAGCTGGTGTGCTTCGACAATTACTATATTAATAATACCGGGCGGCAGTTCCCCTCCGCCCCGCAGGGCGAGCAGTAGAGGGCGGAGAAAGGCGATAAACCAATGGCCATGTAATAGGGATTGGAGGGGCCGGTCAAAAAAATCGCGCAGAATGGACGAAAATCAGCTCGCGCAGGAGGCTTTAGCCGACGAGCAAGCACTCCCGACGGCGTACAGAGGTACGCCGAGGGTGATTTTCGTTCATAGTTCAAGGGCTTAAAATAACGAAAACCCACTCTTACGAGTGGGTTTTTGCGTATTAACCGATTGCTTTTCAGCCGTATGGGGCCCCCCGCAAAGACGGCGAAGCCGGATTTGTGGGGAGAAGGAGGAACAGCGAGGTGAGCCGCGTTTCGATTTCTTAAATCGAAACAAGCGATACCGAGCTTGTGACGACGCCGGTCTGCGCGTATTTTTTAACGGCCCCTTTATTTACGCCCCGTATTCGGAAGAATGCTTCTCCAACAGGCCATGACGGATAATCCAGAGCTGCGACGACAGATCGACATAATACTTATGCGGGTTTTCAAAGCGCTTAACCTCGTCCCATATAGTGTCGAGCTGAGCGGCGCAATAGGCGCGTATCTCGTCGAGGGAAGGGCTTTCGTAAACCTGCTTGCCGCCGTCGAATATCTTCACAAGCAGCTTTCGAGCGGTGAAGTTTTCAACGGTTTTACGCTTCCAAGTATTTTCGGGGTCGAAAATCTCGTAGGGCTTTGAGGGGTCGATCTCCTCGCCGTGCTGAGTTATCACGTCGGCGATGGCGTGATTTGTTTCGTTGTCGTAAAGGCGGTATATCTGCTTAAAGCCGGGAATGGTTATCTTTTGGATATTTTCGCTTATCTTGATTTTGGGAACCACTCTCCCCTCCTCCTCGACGGCGACAAGCTTATACACGCCGCCGAACACCGGCGAGCTTTTGGCCGTGATAAGCCTTTCGCCCACGCCGAAGGAGTCGATGCACGCGCCCTGACTGATGGTGTCGCGGATAATATACTCGTCGAGGGAGTTCGAGGCCACGATGCCGCAGTCGGAATAGCCGGCCTCGTCGAGCATTTTGCGGGCCTTTTTGGAAAGATAGGTAATGTCGCCGCTGTCTATCCTGACGCCCTTGGGCCGCTTGCCCAGCGGGGCAAGAACCTCGTCGAACACCTTTATCGCGTTGGGGATACCGCTCTTAACCACGTTGTACGTATCCACAAGCAGAGTGCAGGCGTCGGGATAAGCCTCGGCGTAGGCCTTGAAGGCCTCGTACTCCGAGGGGAACATCTGAACCCAGCTGTGAGCCATTGTACCGAGCGCGGGTATGCCGAAAAATTTGTCGCTTATGGTGCAGGCTGTGCCGACGCAGCCGGCGATATAGGCCGCCCGCGCGCCGAGAATTGCGCTGGAATAGCCGTGGGCACGGCGCGAACCGAACTCCATCACGGCGCGGCCCTGCGCGGCGCGGACAATTCGGCTGGACTTTGTGGCGATGAGGGTTTGGTGGTTCACCGTCAGGAGCAGCATGGTTTCGACCATTTGGGCTTGGATTGCCGGCCCGCGCACCACGATAAGCGGCTCGTGCGGGAACACGGGCGTACCCTCCGGCACGGCCCAGACGTCGCAGCAAAAGCGAAAGTTTTCGAGATAACTTAGGAAGTCCTCGCTGAAAATGCCCTTGCTGCGGAAATAGGCGATGTCCTCGGGGGTGAAGTGCAGATTGTTGAGGTAGTCGATAACCTGCTCCACTCCGGCCATGACGGCAAAGCCGCCGCCGTCGGGTATACTGCGGAAATATAGGTCAAAATAGCAAATTTTATCCCCCATGCCGTTCACAAAATAGCCGTTGGCCATAGTGAATTCGTAAAAATCCGCGAGCATGGTGAAATTCTGATCATCTCTCCAGTTGGCGTTCAAGGCGCAAACCCCCTTCTTATCTTATGCCGATTTTCGCGTCAGGCGTTTTCGAGCGTATCGCGCAGCCAAAACTCGCCCACATCGAAAGCCTCGTAAAGGCCGCTGCGCTTGGCGCTGCGGATAACCTTTTCCTTGCCGCGCCCGTTGTTGGTGCTTAGCTCCACCGTTACCGAGTCGGCAATTTCCATATTCCCTACCTGTTTTTTGGAATTAATTCTGAAAATAACGATATATTTCTCCTTCAAATCGCCGTAGTAGATAACGTCGCCCCGACGAACCATAGGAACGCCGTTGAAGGTGAAAAATTTTTGTTCCTTTTTTTCCATATCCTTACACCTCGCTTACTTTATTTCACTATTGTATCACAGGCCGGCGAAAAAATCAAGAGTTTTATTTTACACGTCGCGGGTATAGCCCTCGAGCCACGAAAATTCCTCGGCGGAGAGGCGGCTCCTAAGACGGGCGCGGCACTCGGCGTGATAGGCGTTGAGCCAGTCCCTTTCGGCTTGGGTGAGAAGCCCCGCGTCCACGCCGTTCACGTCTATGGGGCAGTAGGAAAGCAGGTCGAAGCCGTAAAACTCGCCGTGCTCGGTGGTCTTAAAGGGTACGACGACAACGTCGTTTTCGGTGCGGATACCGTAGGCGTTTTCGATATATACTCCCGGCTCCACGGTGCAGTTCATGCCAAGCTCAAAGGGTACGGAGCGCAGGCTTTGACTGAAGCTTTGCGGCCCTTCGTGTACGTTCAGGCAGAAGCCCACCCCGTGGCCCGTGCCGCACTTATAGTCTATGCCCTCGGCCCAAAGCGGCCCGCGAGCCAGAATGTCGAGGTTCGCGCCGGTCGTTCCCTTGAGGAATTTGGCGGAGATGAGCGCGATATTCGCCTTCAGCACAAGCGTGAAGCCGCGCCGCTCCTCGTCGCTTATCGGCCCGAGTACGAGCGTGCGGGTGATGTCGGTGGTGCCGGTGAGGTAGTGGCCGCCCGAGTCGATAAGCAGCATACCCTCCTTCTTCAGCAGGGCTGAGCCATGCTCCTCGGGCATATAGTGCATCATGGCGGCGTTGCCCTTGTAGGCGGCTATCGTGTCGAAGCTGGGGCCGATGAAGCCCGGCTGGCGCGAGCGCAGCTCGATAAGCATATCGAACACGTCGCGCTCGGTGATTTCCCGCCCCTCGTCAAGGGCCTTGTATATGCGGTAAAAGCCCTTTACAAGGGCGGCGGCGTCGTTATTGTAGCACTCGCGGAGGCAGTCGTTTTCGACGGCGTTTTTCACGGCCTTCATCGGAGTTATTATGTCGCGTATGTTTTTGAGCGAGCAGGTCTTTGCGGCGGCTGTCAGGGCGCAGTTCGTCTGAGCGAAGTCCACGCCGAGCGACGCGTCGGCGGGCAGGGCGGCGATGTCGCCCGTTATCGCGCAGTATGGCCGCACGGTGACGCCCTCGTCGTTAAGGGCGGCGGCAAGCTCGGGGCCGACGACTCCCTCGCCGATATAAAGGCGGGCGTCGCTTTCGCCCACCAGCGCGTAGCTGATGGCGAAGGGACAGCAGTGAACGTCGCCGCCGCGTATGTTGAACAGCCACATCACGCTGTCGAGCTTGCCGACGGCGTAGTGCGTAACTCCCTGCTTTTTCATTTCGGCCCGCACGCGGGTAAGCTTATCCGCCGCGCTCTCGCCGGCGTACTTAACGTCCAGGGCGAAGGCGGGCGCGTTCGGCAGAGGCGGGCGACCGGTTTGCCATATAACGGAAAAGTCGCAGTCGCTTTCGAGCCTTATCCCCTCCTTTTGAAGGGTTTTTTCAAGGCTGTCGGCGGCGGAGCGGGAAAACAGCGAGCCGTCGATGCCGACGGCGGCCCCCTTGGGCAGCTCGTCGGTCAGGAAACGGGCGTAGGTTTTTGTGCCCGGCTCGGCGGCCCTAAACAGCTCTATCTCGCTGCCCTCTATCTGCCTCGCGGCCTGAATATAGTAGCGTCCGTCCGTCCACAGGCCGCTTTTGTCCATCGTGACGGCCAGCGTTCCCGCGCTGCCCGTAAAGCCCGACAGCCAGTGGCGCAGCTTGTAGCGGTCGGGGGTATATTCGCTAAGATGCGGATCCGCCGTGGGGATAACGCAGGCGGCGAGCCCGAGGCGGCGCATTTCTCCGCGAAGCAGCGCGAGCTTTTCGTTTGTCGTCATAAAATCAGTCCTTTACGCAAAATCACATTATTTTCAGTTCCGGGTCGGCGTTGAGCGTCAAATCGGCGCAAACGCCGGCCATATAATTATAGTACCCGGCGCAGGAAATCATCGCGCCGTTATCGGTGCAAAGCTCTATTGGGGGGCAGTAGAAGCGCAGCCCCTCGGCCCGCGCGGCGGCGTCCATAGCGGAGCGCAGCGCGGTATTGGCGGCCACGCCCCCCGCGAGGGCGACCGCCTTTGCGCCGACGCTTTTCGCGGCGGCGACGGTGTTTTCCACAAGCACGTCGGCCACGGCCTGCTGGAACGAGGCCGCAACGTCGGCGCGGCTGTAGCCGCCGCCCTTTTGCTCGGCGTTATGCACGTAGTTGATGACGGCGGTCTTGAGGCCGCTGAAGCTGAAATCAAAGCCGTTTCTCGGGCGGGGGAAGCGTATGGCGGCGGGGTCGCCGCTTTCGGCCAGCTTATTCAGCTTCGGCCCGCCGGGATAGCCCAGCCCGAGCACGCGGGCCGCCTTGTCGAAGGCCTCGCCGGCGGCGTCGTCGGTGGTTGCGCCGAGTATCTCAAAATCGCGGTAATCCTTCACGTTAAGTATGTGGCTGTGTCCGCCCGAGGCCACAAGGCACACGAACGGCGGCTCAAGGCTCGGGTGTGCGATGTAGTTGGCGGCCACGTGGCCGTGAATGTGGTTGACAGGCACAAGCGGCTTGCCAAGCCCGTAGGCCAGAGCCTTCGCGGCGGAAACGCCCACCAGCAGCGCGCCCACAAGGCCGGGGTTATACGTAACGGCCACGGCGTCGAGCTCGTCCTTGGCTATGCCCGCCTCGCGCACCGCCGCGTCGATAACCCAAATTATCTTGTCGATATGCCTGCGCGAAGCGATTTCAGGCACAACGCCGCCGTAAACCTCGTGCAGGGCTATTTGCGTGTAAATTACGTTCGACAACACCTGTCTCCCGTCCCTTGTGACGCTGGCGGCGGTTTCGTCGCAGGAGGTTTCAATGCCGAGTATCAGTGCCACGGTTTATCTCCTTTCGCATAACGACGGCGTTTTCGCCGTCCGAATAGTACGCCCTTCTCACGCCCGTTTCCGCGAAGCCGCGCTTTTTGTAAAGCGCGCGGGCGGCGGCGTTGCCCTCCCTGACCTCCAGAAAAATCACCGAGGCCCGCGCCGCGATTTCGTCTATGAGCCGCGTAGCCACGCCCCTTCGGCGACATTCGGGCGCGACGGCGATATACTGTATTTCGGCCTCGTCAAGCACGAGCGACCACACGGCGAAGCCGTTCACGCCGCCCTCGTCGCTGACGGTGACGCGCACCGCGCCCCCCTCGAGCGAAAGCCGAACCGCGTCGGCGGCGGCTTTTTCGCAGCCTATGCAGGCGGCAAGGGCGCTCACCGCGCCCGCGTCCTCAAGGACGGCCCCCCTCAGCATGGCTTGTCCGTCCTTCCTCCGGCGGCCTTCAGCAGGCGGTTCCTTATGGCGGCCCCTATGCCCTCGGGGCCGGGAAGCCGCGCCAGAATAAGGCTGACTCCGTCCTCGTCGGCGCGGCGCAGAAGGTAGAACAGCCGCGCGGCGTATGACGCGAGATCCGCCCCGGCGTCGTACACAACGTCCGCCGGATAGTCGCCGCCGCAAAGGTCGATGACGGCGGTCTTACCCTTCGCGCCCGCGAGCAGGGCGGCGGCGTTTTTCATGTCGCTGACGGCCACAACGTCGGCCCTCGGGCTGTAGTGCGTATATTTCATGCCGGGGCATTTTGGCGCGCCGGAGCTTTCGCCGCCGTAAACGCACCTCCCCGTGACCGAGGCTATGTCCTCGGCGGTAATCGCCCCGGGGCGGAGAACGGTCGGCACGGGGCCCGTCATGTCCACAACGGTGGACTCCAGCCCGATGAGCGAGTCGCCGCCGTCGATAATCACATCGACGCGGCCAAGCATATCGGCCATGCAGTGCGCGGCGGTGGTGGGGCTTGGGCTGCCGCTGAGATTTGCGCTCGGCGCGGCGATTGGCGTGCCGCTCCTTCGGATAAGCTCGTGCGCCACGCTGTGGCTGGGCATACGCACGCTGACGGTATCGAGTCCCGCGCTGACAACGGCGGGAACCTCGGGCCGCTTTTTCAGTATTATCGTCAGCGGGCCTCCCCAAAACCTTTCCATAAGGCATTCGGCCTCCGGCGGGATCTCCCGCGCCAGAAGCCGAACCTGAGAGATTTCTGATATGTGAGAAATGAGCGGATTATCCGCGGGGCGGCCCTTGGCTCGGAAAATTTTTTCCACCGCCGAGGGGTTAAAGGCGTCGGCCCCAAGGCCGTATACCGTTTCCGTCGGGAAGGCCGCCAAGCCCCCGCCCCTTATCACGGACGCCGCCCGTTCTATCAGGGCGGCGTCGGGGGCGTCGGGGTTGATTTTCAAAACTTCGGTATTCAAAAAATCAGTCCTCGCAAGCTTACTTTAGTCGTCTACCTCCCAGCTTAACACCTTGCCCGTCGCGGCGTCGATTTCCGCGTCGAACTCCGTGCGTCCGCTGTAAAACTCTATTTCGTACTTCCAAACCCGGTCGTCGTATTCGAGCTTCGTCTTGGTGAAGGTAACGTCGCCCTCGGCAAGACCCGCCTGTTTAAGGGCGACGGCCTTGGCCTCGGCTTCGGTTATCCTGTCGGCGGCGGCGTTATCCGTGCCGCTGACAGCGTCGTGATGGTCGGCGTGATGGTCGTGGTCAACCTCGCGCTTAAGCACCTTGCCGGTATCGGCGTTGATGTCGTACTCATAATCCGCGTCGGCGGTATAAAAGTCTATTTCGTACTGCCAAACCCGGTCGTCGCACTCGAGCTTATTCTTGATGAAGGTCACTTCGGCCTCGTCCACGCCTGCGTCCTTCAGGGCGATGGCCTTGGCCTCGTCAAGGCTGATGGCCGCGTTATACTGGGTCGTGCCGCTTCCGCCGCCCGCCGTGGGGGTTTTATCGTTTTTGCTTCCGTCAACGATAACGTCGGCGTCCGTCACCGTGGAGCTCTCGTCCTTAAGCTCTATCTTCTTTTCGTCCTCGTACCAATATACGGTTTTGCCCATCATCTCGCCGATAGCGCGAACGGGCAGGTAGGTCGTTCCCTCGTAGAGAACGGGGTAAACCGTTTCGCCCTTGGCGTCCTTAAAGGTCTGGGTCTTGCCGTCGATAACGACGGTGAAGTCGCGTCTTATCTCGGCCTTTATGTCATCGACCATACCGGCGGCGAACACGCCTATGCCGATGCCGACGGCCAGCGCCGCCGCGGAAACCGCGCATACAAATCCTTTTTTCATCAAAACACATCCCTTTCGTATAAAACTTTAATTACATTATAGCATAAAGCGACGAAAATGCAACAACTATTTTGTTATTTTTTTCAAAACTATTCGGGATAATTTTTCAAGACGTAGCCCTCGGCCTCAATCAGCGACAAAATTTCGTCCAAGGCGTTGGCGGTGCTTTTTCTGTCGTGCAAAAGTATGACGGCGGGGCTGCCGGCCTTTTCGAGGCCGCTTTTAAGGTTGCGCAGCACGGTTGTGCGGTCAACGACGCTGCCGATGGAATCGCGGGGGTCTACGTTCCAGTCGAGAATTTCGTAGCCCGCCGCCTCCAACAGCTCGCGCTGGCGGTCGCTCATGTTCGGGCGGCTGCCGTAGGGCGTGCGCACAAGTGAGCTGCGCCGCCCGATAACGCCGTAAAGCGCGTCGGCGGTTTGGTTCATTTCGCGCAGGGGGCGGGCGGGCTCGGAGTAGATGTCGAGGCTGTGGCTGACGCCGTGCAGACCTATGGTGAAGCCGCCCTGCTCCATTTTACGGATAAAGTCGGGGTAAAGCTCTATTCTGTCCTTCAGCACGAAAAACGCGGCCCCCGCGCCGTGGCGTTCGAGGCAGTCGATTATGTTCGGTGTGTTAAGGGTGGGGCCGTCGTCGAAGGTGACGTAGGCCACCTTTTCCTCGGCGGCTCCGCGCCCCATAAGGGACGAAAAAATAACTATTGCCGCCGTCAGGCAGAGAAACGCGGCCAATCTGTAACGCTTCACATTGCTCACCTCAGGTAAATTTTATTCGCGCGTACCTTGACTTTAGAACGCGAGTATGGTAAAATGAGGGGAGTAAGATTGCCCGCGGGCGCAGAGCCGTAAGGCGGGAGGAAAGGATATGTGCCATGCGACTTGCGACAAACGAATTTTTGCCTCTTAAAAACGTGAAAATCGACGACGGCTTTTGGGGAAAATACCAAAAAACCGCCATAGAACAGATAATCCCCTACCAGTGGCGGGCCATAAACGACCTTGTGCCCGACGCCGAGCCCAGCCACGCCATTAAAAACCTGCGCGTCGCGGCGGGGCTCGAGGAGGGCGAGTTCGGCGGCTACGTCTTTCAGGACAGCGACGTTTATAAATGGCTCGAGGCCGCGGCCTACCGCCTGACGATAGCCCCCGACCCGGAGCTTGAAAAAACCGCCGACGGCGTTATCGAGCTGATGGAGAAGGCGCAGGAGGACGACGGCTACCTGATGACGTATTTCCAGATAAAGGAGCCGGACAAAAAGTTCACAAACCTACTCGACTGCCACGAGCTTTACTGCGCGGGCCACATGGTTGAGGCCGCCGTCGCCTACCGCGAGGCCACCGGCAAGGACAGGCTGCTCAATATCGCGCTGCGGTTCGTCGCTCTCATCGAAAGCAAAATCGGCCCCGAGGAGGGCAAGCTTCACGGCTACCCGGGCCACCCCGAGCTTGAGCTGGCGCTTATGCGGCTTTACGCCATTACGGGCGACGAACGCCACAAGAAGCTTTGCGAATACATGATAAACGCTCGCGGCACGGAGCCGCACTTCTTCGACGGCGAGCTGAAACGGCGCAAGGGCATAAATATGTGGGGCGGCTATCAGGAGCGCGTGGATAAGCGATATAACCAGTCGCACAAGCCCATAAGGGAGCAGACCGTGGCCGTGGGCCACAGCGTGCGGGCGGGGTATCTGTTCACGGGCGCGGCCGCGCTGGCCGCCGAAAACGGCGACGAAAGCCTTAAAAAGGCTATGGAAGTCCTGTGGAACGACATAACCCTAAAGCAAATGTACATAACCGGCGGCGTGGGCGCGCAGGTGCATGGCGAGGCCTTCAGCTTCGACTATCACCTGCCGAACGATTCGGCCTACAACGAAACCTGCGCGGCGATAGCAATGGTGTTTTTCGCGCGTCAGATGCTCCGCATGGAGCCGAGCGGCAGATACGCCGACGTGATGGAGCGGCTCATCTACAACGCGACCATCAGCGGAATGTCACTCGACGGGCGGCATTTCTTCTACACAAATCCGCTCTCCATGTGGGAGGAGGCCACCAAAAAGGCCGGTATCTGCGGCCACATACGCAGCAAGCGCCCCGGGTGGTTCGGCTGCGCCTGCTGCCCGCCGAACCTCGCCAGAATGATAACCTCCCTCGGCTCGTACATATACTCCGTGGGCGGCGATACGCTCTATACTCACCTTTACGTCGGGAGCGAGGCCGAGGCCGACCTCCCCTGCGGCAAGGTGAGAATAGCGCAAAAGGGCAATTACCCTTGGGACGGAAAAATATCCCTGCGCCTCAGCGGCGGCCGCTATGCGCTTGCGCTGCGCATACCCTCTTGGGCGCGGGGCTTTAAGCTAAAGGTGAACGGCCTCGCCGCTCGGCCCGAAATGAAGGACGGCTACGCCGTTATCCGCCGCGAATGGCACGACGACGACTCGGTTACGCTCGATATGCCGATGCCCGTTGAGTTTATCGAGGCCAATCCCCTCGCCCGCGAGGACAACGGCCGCGTGGCCCTTATGCGCGGGCCGGTGGTCTACTGCTTCGAGTCCGCCGACAACGGCGACAGGCTCGACGCGCTGCGCGTGGCCGATTTCTCGTCCTTCGCCGCCGAGCGCGACGACTCGCTTTTCGAGGGGGCCGTCGTGCTGCGCGGCAAGGCTCTGCGCCGCCTGCCGTGGGAGAGCGGCGAGCTTTACCGCCCCGTCGGCGCGGACGCCGAGGAGGAGGCCGCCGTGACGGCCATACCCTACGCCTTTTGGGATAACCGCGACGACACCCGTGAAATGCTCGTCTGGATAAGGAAGTAACGCCATGAAGCCGAAAATGTTCGTGATAAGGCTGGTCTGCTCGCTGCTGCTTTTCGCCTTCGCCGTGATACTCGCGGCGTTCACGACGGTGCTGCTGTCGGGCTTCGGCAACGCGGTCGGCTTCGCGGCGGGCGGGCTGATACTCGCCGCGGGGGCGGTGCTGATACTCGCGGTTTGGGGAGTAATCAAATCATAAATTGAGGAAGACTATATGTTCACACTTTTAACGACCGAAGGAAAGGCCCGTCGGGGCCGCTTTGAAACCGTGCACGGTACGGTGGAAACGCCGGTATTCATGAACGTCGGCACCTCGGCGGCCATCAAGGGCGCCGTTTCGTCGCTCGACCTTAAGGAGATAGGCTGTCAGGTGGAGCTGTCGAACACATACCACCTGCACGTGCGCCCCGGCGACGAGCTTATCCGCGACATGGGCGGCCTGCACAAATTCATGAACTGGGACCGCCCCATTTTGACCGACAGCGGCGGCTTTCA
>CANRER010000041.1 GCA_947629615.1 uncultured Clostridia bacterium
CGGCCACGCGGGCTTTATGTGCGTGGGGGCCTATTTCTCGGCCATGTTCTCGGTAATTACCCGCGACGTTATCACGACGCCGCTGCTAAGGCTCTGCCTCGCCATGCTGATTGGCGGCCTTGTCGCGGCGGTATTCGGAGTGCTCATCGGCATACCGGTGCTGCGTCTGCGCGGCGACTATCTTGCCATTGTTACGCTGGCCTTCGGCGAAATAATCAAAAACTTGTTTAACGCGATTTATGTCGGCATTGATAAAAACGGCCTGCACTTCTCCATGAAAAACGCCATGAGCATGAATCTTGACAAGGCCACCGGCAAAACCCTGATCAATGGCGCGTTGGGCATAAGCCCCGTGCCGAGGGACAGTACATTTACTATATGCTTCGTGGTAATACTTATTACGCTGTTCGTGGTAATGAACCTGACCGATTCCCGCGCGGGCCGCGCAATCATGAGCGTGCGCGATAACCGTATCGCCGCAGAGACCATCGGCGTAAGCATAACAAAGTACAAGCTGATGGCCTTCACGGTCTCGGCCTTCTTCGCGGGAATTGCGGGCGTGCTCTACGCGCACAACATATCCATGCTGAATACCAAAATATTCAACTACAACACCTCGATAATGATTTTGGTTTACGTGGTACTGGGCGGCCTCGGCAGCATACGCGGCAGCATAATCGCCACGCTGCTGCTCTACCTGCTGCCCGAGCTGCTGCGCTCGTTTAACGACTACCGTATGCTGTTCTACGCAATAATCCTTATTCTGGCAATGCTGCTGAACAACAACGAAAAGTTCAAAAGCCTTGTAAGCAGCGTCACCGGCAGGCTGCTGCACAGGAAGGGAAAGGAGGCGGCTGAAAATTGAAGGCGCTTGAAACCAAAAACCTCGGCATAACATTCGGCGGCCTCAAGGCCGTGGACGGCTTCACCATTTCTATCGAGCAGGGGCAGCTATACGGCCTTATCGGCCCCAACGGCGCGGGCAAGACAACGGTGTTCAATATGCTGACGGGCGTGTATAAGCCCGGCTCCGGCGCGTTCTTCCTCGAAGGCAAGCCCATGCTCGGCAAAAGCCCGGTGGAGATAAGCAAGTGCGGCATAGCCCGCACCTTCCAGAACATTCGCCTTTTCGACAAGCAAAGCGTACTCGACAACGTCAAGCTCGGCCTGCACAACCGCTTTCCCTACAGCGCGGTCAGCGGCGTACTGCGCCTGCCGTCGTACTTCAAAAACGAAAAGCTTATGGACGAAACGGCAATGGAGCTGCTAAAGGTGTTCGACCTTGACGGCGAAGCGCATACCGCCGCCGCCAATCTGCCCTACGGCAAGCAGCGCAAGCTTGAAATAGCCCGCGCCCTCGCCACGCAGCCGAAGCTGTTGCTGCTCGACGAGCCCGCCGCCGGCATGAACCCCAACGAAACCGCCGAGTTGATGGAAAACATTCGCTTTATCCGCGACCGCTTCAAAATATCCATTCTGCTCATCGAGCATGACATGAGCCTTGTTTCGGGCATATGCGAGGAGATAACCGTGCTGAACTTCGGCAGGATACTGACCTCGGGCAAGACGGCCGACGTTCTCAGCGATCCCGAGGTCGTCAAGGCCTACATCGGCGAATAGGGGGCGGACGCTATGATGCTTAAAATTGAAGACCTTCACGTTTACTACGGCATGATACACGCCTTGAAGGGCCTTTCCTTCGAGGTCAACGAGGGCGAAGTAATCACCCTTATCGGCGCGAACGGAGCGGGCAAAACCACCACTCTCCACGCCATAACGGGTCTGCTGCGCCCCAAGAGCGGCAAAATAATCTTCGACGGCAAGGACCTCACCAAGGTTCCCGCCCATAAAATTGTGGAAATGGGCATGGCCCACGTACCCGAGGGCCGCCGCGTTTTCCAGAATCTTACGGTGCTGGCGAACCTAAAGCTCGGGGCCTACACCAAGCGGAGCAAGGCCGAAGTGGCCGAAACGCTGGAAATGGTCTATGACCGCTTTCCCCGCCTAAAGGAACGCGCCTCGCAGATAGCCGGCACCCTCTCCGGCGGCGAGCAGCAGATGCTCGCGATGGGTCGCGCCCTTATGAGCAAGCCGAGGATTATCCTCATGGACGAGCCCTCGATGGGGCTTTCGCCCCTTCTTGTGTCGGAAATATTCGACATAATAAAATCTATCAGCGCGGGCGGCGCGACGGTGCTGTTGGTGGAGCAAAACGCGAAAAAGGCGCTCTCTATCGCCGACAGAGCCTACGTGCTCGAAACCGGGCGCATAGTGCTTTCAGGCAAGGCCTCGGAGCTTTTGAACGACGACTCCGTTAAAAAGGCATACTTGGGCGAATAATCGGGTCTGCCGAAAAAATCGCGCAGAACGGCGTCGGAGCAGGCTTTGCAATACGGTAACTTATTGTACGTAACCCCTCATCAGTCGGCTTCGCCGACAGCTTCCCCCCGAGGGGAAGCCAAGGGTTGCCGTGCGGACTTTTACTTTATGCAAACAAAAATGATAGCATAAGTACAATTTCCGCACATAGTCTTGCCTTCTCCTTGGGGAGAAGGTGGCGCGAGCAAAGCGAGCGACGGATGAGGGGTATTGGCGCGCGACATTTATACAACAATACCCTCGCGGAGCACCGACTCGGCGCTCCCTACGATGGAAAATGGAAACAAATACGGCGGCATTATGCCCCGCGCAAACACAAAATCCGCTCATGTGAGCGGATTTTGTGCATTAATTAAAGGTCGTCAACGTCCTGCGTAGGCACATCGTCGAGGTCGGCGGGGTTGCCCGTCCAACTGCCGAGGGGGTCGGTTTTAACGTTATCCTTGCTTGTAAAGACTTCGGCGGCTCGCTTCGCTTCCGCGGGATTTTCTGACTTCTTAAGGGCCTTCTTGGCCCTGTTTTGTTTTTTCATTGTTCTTTGCCTCAACCACTATCATATTGGGGTAAATCTTTTTCAAAACGTCATCGTTAAACCGAAGGTCCAGCCATTTTTCAACCCTCGTAACGGCGGGAATGTTCATTCTGCGCCCGCTTTGGCGCTTAACGGCCATAAAGCTCAACTGAAGATTGAAGATGAAAAAGACCGCCACAAGCGCGCTCGCCACGGCCAGTCTTTCCGCGCGGACCCTCGATAAAACAGACGAGAGGGCGGGATTGATGACCTTTATCAGAAAAACTCCCATTGTTCCCCAAAACAGGCAGAATACAAGGCTTGTTCTGCCGTTCACGCTTAAAAAGCTGTCGCCGTAATCCCACGAAACGGTTCCGAAAAGCCGTTCCTGTATATACGAGCAAAGATACTCGTACGCTCCGCCGACCGCCGCGCTTATGAGGAAAATTCTCGCTCCCGGGCTGTCCTTTCTTATTATCAGCGTCAGTATTACGGCGGCTATGCCGTATACTTGGCTGAACGGGCCGAAAACCATGCCTTGGCGCGATTCAATCACTTGATTTGTTATCATGCACCAAAGCATTTCGACGGCGTAGCCCGCCACCGAGCCCACCGTAAAGACAGCTACCAGAAACGCCATTCAATCATCACCCTCGATAGCTATCATGCGTCGAAGGGCGATTTTTTATTCCGAGAAAAATCAGTACTTTTTGTTAAAAAAGAGATAAGACCCCAAATACGCAAACGCTTGGAAGCAAATCACGAAGCAGAGCGGCTTCGCCGCCGCCGCGCCGCGCCATTCCAAGGCGAAGAAGGCCGCCGCTTCGGCCAATATGCTGAGCCAAAAGGCAAAGCTGTAGCTTTTCATGGATACGAACACCGTGCGCTCGTCGCGCGAGTCGGTTTCGAGGGCGGCCAGCCTTTCGCCGTTTTTTAAGAGCAGCGCGAGGCGCACCGTCATAACAACGGCCATCACAGCCATGGTCGTCCCCATAGTGAAAAAGTTATTGTCCCTGCCATAGCCCAGCAGCAGCAGAGCCGCCGCGAGCGCGTAAAGAAAGCCAAGCTTGATTATAAGCCTTGTTTTGAAGCTCATTTAATTTTCCTCCTCAAAAATAAACACTTCCTCAATGGTTTTGGAAAACCCCGCCGCGATTTTGTGCGCCAGCGCGATGGACGGGTTGTAACGCCCGCCCTCAAGCGAAATAACGGTCTGGCGCGAAACGCCGAGCATTTCCGCCAGCGCGGCCTGCGTCAGCCCGCGCTCCCTGCGCAGCTCCTCAATCAGATTTTTAATAAAAATCACCTCCGAAAAAAAGGGTAGTATAAAAGTAAAGGGCCCTTTACTTTTATACTACCACATCAAAAGACAAATGTCAAGTATATTTTACATTTCTTCGGGATAATATTTCGCGGTCTGCACCGGGCAAAGCGGGCGTATGCTCTCCTTGAGCCACACAAAGTGCCTTATATCCCCCATTCCGCTGTAGGTCAAGACGTTTTCGCCGGGCTGAACCGTAACCGTTCGGCTCTCGCTCGACGCCTGCCCGTTAAAATCCGACGACCAGCTATCGATAAGCTCGACAGGCTCGTTGGCGCTGTTGACGACGGTGACGGAAAATTCAGAATCCGACTGCTGTATCTCGCCGACGCTTATGCTGTTCGCGGCGTCGAGCAAATAATCTATCATCGCGCCGACGTCCACAATGCCGTAGCCGAAGCTGGCGTCCTTGCCCTTCTGACCGACGTCAACCGAGGTTAGCTCAAGAAGGGTGCGGAAGCGGTTGACGTCCACGGAGCGGTCAATTTGCTTTACAAGCGCCGCCACCGAGGAGATAAACGGCGCCGAAAACGAGGTGCCGCTGTTGGTGCCGTAGCCCCCGGTTCTCGTCAGAACCTGCACGTTCAGGCCGCAGGCTGTGGTATCGACCTCCATATTATGGTAAGAGAACCATGCCCTGTTGCCGCTGTCGTCAATCGCCGCCACGCTTATAACGTTTTCCCACGCGGCAGGGTAAGACAGCTCGCTGTCCGACGGGTAGGGGTCGGGATCCCGTTTCTCATCATGGTTGCCGGCGGAGGCAATCACAATTATGCCGTATTCCTCGGAAATTTTGTCTATGTATTCCCCCATAGACCTGAAGCCGGTATCATTTATCTCGCCCATACCGGAGCTTATGTTGATAACGTCACAGCCCTCCGCGACGGCATACTGAATGCCCTTGAGTATATTGCTCGTAGACGTAGTTTGAACGCCGTCCTGATACACCTTCACCACGACCAGCTCCGCCTCGGGCGCGAGGCTTGCGAGGCCGATTTCGTTATCCGTAACCGCGGCGATAACGCCGGCAACGGCGGTGCCGTGGCCCTTGGTGTCGTTGGCCACCGCTTTTCTGGTAAATACGTCGTACTGCGTGACCTTTTCATAATTTATGTCGGGGTGATTTTGGCCGATGCCCGTGTCGATAACGCCCACGCGCACGCCCTGCCCGCGCAGGCTGGGGCTGTCGCCGACGGCGATATTGTTGTTCAGTATGCCGAGGGCGTTCGTCAGCTTAAACTCGTAATTCATCTGGTGCTCGGCGCGAATACCGTCGTTCGGCAGGGCCGCCGGCGAAACCTCGGGTACGGGGTCGTCGGGCAGACTGACCTCGGCGTCGCGCTCGTAATAATCTATGTAGCCCTTTTCCGCCAAGCGCAGAATTCCCGCTTCGTCGTCGGTGAAATAGATGTTCATGTCAAAATACTCGGCCTCGAAGTCAAAGACGGGGGGCTGAGGGGCGTCGTCGCTGTATTTGAATATGAAGCCGCTCGCCTCCGCGCCGGCGGAAAGCATCAGCAGCGTAAGAGCCGCGGCGGCGGAGATCAGGTATTTTATCATTTTCATTGGCTACACCCTTTTTTATAATTTTTGTTCCATAAGAATATTTTATCACACTCTGACGCAATTTGTCAATCCCAATGAGCAAAAAAGCCCAAGAGAGTTTATGGAAAAAAGGGGCCGATACGCTCGGCCCGCAAAGATATTTTTGTATGCTTGTCAGTCGATGGCGGTCGTCCAGCCCATATCGTCGGGCAGACGGCCCCACTGGATACCGGTGATGGTATCGTAAAGCCTGTGGGTGACGGGGCCGATTTCGCCGTTGTTGATATAGGCCACCTCGTCCTCGTAGCGCAGCTCGCCCACGGGCGAGATAACGGCGGCGGTGCCTGTGCCGAAAACCTCCTCCAGCTTGCCCTCGCGCGAGGCGGTCATAACATCGGCTATGGGCAGGCGGTCCTCGCTGACCTCGTATCCCCACTTATTGAGCAGCTCGATGCACGACATTCTCGTCACGCCGGGAAGCACCGTGCCTACGGTGGGAGCGGTATAAACCTTGCCGTCAATCTTGAAGAAGCAGTTCATGCTGCCGACCTCCTCGACGTACTTATGCTCCACGCCGTCGAGCCAAAGCGTCTGCTCGTAGCCGAGCTCGTGGGCCTTGACCTGCGAAATGAGCGAAGCGGCGTAGTTGCCGCCGCACTTGGTGAAGCCGGTGCCGCCGGGGCAGGCGCGGGTGTATTCGTCCTCGACAAAAATCTTGACGGGGTTGATGCCGGTGGAGTAGTAGGCCCCGACGGGCGAGCAGATGATTATGAGCTGGTGCGTAGTCGAGGGGCGCACGCCGAGGTGCGGCTCGGTGGCGATGACGAAGGGGCGGATATAGAGCGAGGCCCCCTCGGCGCTCGGCACCCAGTCGGCGTCTACCTTAACAAGGGCCTTTACGGCCTCGACGAAATCCTCCGCCGGAAGGGCGGGCAGGCACATACGGTGGTTAGTGTTTATCATGCGCTGCGCGTTTTTGTCGGGGCGGAACAGGTGAACCGAGCCGTCGGGCCAGCGGTAGGCCTTAAGCCCCTCGAACGACTCGAGCGCGTAATGGAACACCATCGCCGCAGGGTCGAGGCTGAGGTTCTCGTAGGGCACGATGCGCGCGTCGTGCCAGCCCCTGCCCTCGGTGTGATCCATAACGAACATATGGTCGGTGTAGATTTTGCCGAAGCCCAGCTTGGTTTCGTCGGCGGGCTTAGCCTTCGGCGAGGCGGTGCGAGTGATTTTAATATCCATTTTATGTAATCTCCTTTCATTTTCTTCCGTATCCATTATGCACCTTTTCGGCGAAAAAATCCAGCGTTTTTTCAGAAAAAGCAAAAACAATTAAAGTTTTTTGCTAAAAACTCACCTTTTATCAATCGGCACGTACTCCGTCTTTTTGGAAACAGATTTATAGGCCGGGCGGATAATGCGGTCCGACACGGTTATTTCCTCTATCCGATGGGCGCACCAGCCGACGATGCGGCTCATGGCGAAGATGGGGGTGTAGACCTCGGGCGGGATATTGAGCATTTTGTAAACAAAGCCGCTGTAAAAATCCACGTTGGGGGCGATTATCTTGTCGCTGTTCTTCAGCTCGGCAAAGAGGAGCGGGGTGTTTTTCGCGATGATGTCATAAAGGTTAAATTCGTCCTCCATGCCCTTTTGCTTGGCGAGGGCGAGGGCGCTTTCGCGCAGCAGCACGGCGCGGGGGTCGCTCTTGGTATAGACGGCGTGGCCTATGCCGTAAACGAGGCCGCTCCTGTCGTAGGCCTCCCTTTTAAGCAGCTTCACAATGTGCGCCTTAACCTGATTTTCGTCGGTAATGTCGGCGACGTTGGCCTTGAAATCCTCTATCATGCCCATGACCTTGGCGTTCGCGCCGCCGTGCTTGGGGCCCTTGAGCGAGCCTATGGCCGCGGCTATCGCGCTGTAGGTATCGGTGCCCGTCGAGGACACCACGTGGGTGGTAAAGGCGCTGTTGTTGCCGCCGCCATGCTCGGCGTGGAGTATCAGCGCGAGGTCGAGCAGCTCGGCCTCCATCGGGGTGTATTCGTTGTCTGCGCGCATCAGGTGCAGGAAGTTTTCGGCGGTGGAAAGCTCCTCCACCGGCATATGCAGAATGAGGCTCTTGCCGTCGTAATAGTGCGACTTTGCCTGATAGGCGTGGGCGATGAACACGGGCATACGGGCGATAAGCTCGAAGGACTGGCGCAGTACGTTTTCGAGGGAGTTATTGTCGGGGTCGTCGTCGTAGGAATAAGAGGCCAGCACGCTTCGGGCAAGCTTGTTCATGATATCGCTGCTCGGGGCCTTGAGAATCATATCCTCGGTAAAATTGCGGGGGAGCTGACGCTTCGAGCCAAGGTAGGCGTTGAACCTTTCGAGGGAATCCCGCGAGGGCAGGCTGCCGAAAAGCAGAAGATAGGCGACCTCCTCGAAGCCGAAGCGTTTTTCGGCCCGACAGGCGCGCACGATGTCCTCCACGTTCACGCCTCGGTAGCGCAGCGTGCCGTAGATGGGCTGCTTTTCGTTTTCGTCCACAACGTAGCCGTGAACCTCGCCTATTTTGGTGAGGCCCACAAGCACGCCGCTGCCGTCGGCGTTCCTAAGCCCCCGCTTTACGTTGAAGGTGTTGTAAAGCTCAGGCTCCAGTGTGTACATACTGCGCGAAAGCTCGCACAGCTCGCGGAAGGTTGCGCTGTTTTTTTCATTCATGGCTGGGGCCTCCTGTTCGGAAAATTTGTATTGTTTTATTTTAGCACATTTCTTAATTTTTTTCAATAATAAAATGTTCTAAATCTGTGATTTTGGCATAGAATTATGCAAAAAGGGGAGATAATAATGAAAAAATTTCTCTTGACGGCGGCGGTTTTCGTTATATTTTCGCTGCTCGCACCCGCTGCGGCGGTGTATTTTTCCGATATGCGCGGAGTTTTTTCGGGAATTTTTGCCGCACTCGGGCGGCGGTAAAACATTTTTGTATAAAATACACAAAAAACGGCGAAGCTAAAACTGAGGTGAAGTCCAAATGAAGTCTGTGAAAAAAACTATGGTAATTCTGGCGCTGCTGGCCGTGTTCGCCGTCAGCTTCGCCATGGGGCATATAACCGCCGCGCGGAGCGGCGCGCTGCGTAACTCCATGGCCATCGACGCCGCCGAGCGCGCCGTGGCCGTCGTGCCGCTGCTGCGGGCCTCCGAGCCCGAGCCGGATATAAAGGCGCCCTCCGAACCCGAGCCGGAAGCCCTCAAAACCGCGGCCCCCGCCGAGGACGTGGAAAAGGAGGACGAGCCCGAGGACGACGAGCCTCCCTTCCCGCTTGAACAGCCCGTGAGCGGCAGCGTCTGCGCCCCCTATTCCCTTCAGGCCGTATATTCCGAAACCATGCAGGACTGGCGTTCCCACTCGGGCATGGATATAGCGGCCCCGCTGGCCGCCGCCGTCAGGGCCGCCGCCGACGGCAAGGTCGCCAAAGCCTACGAGGACAAGCTTTGGGGCAGCGTAATCGAGCTTGAGCATAAGGGCGGCCTGCGGTCGATTTATAAGGGCGTTTCCACGCTCGACATGGTTCGCGTCGGCGAGGAGGTCAAAAAGGGCGACGTTATCAGCGGCGTCGGCACTTCGCCAATCGAAAGCAAGGCCGCCTCGCACCTGCATTTTGAAACTTGGCAGGACGGTATCTGCGTCAACCCGGAAAGCTATGTGGTGAATATAATCGAGCCGTAACGCGCGTCGGCAAAATCGCTCGAATTTGAATTAATGCACAAAATCCGCTCATATGAGCGGATTTTTGTTTGCGCGTTTCAATATTTTCTTGCTCCATTGTCACACCTCACTATGATTCCGTTCCCACCTATTTCGCAAGTATCGCGACGGTCATTTTGACGAACATCTCCTTTGTCAGGGGGAGCTTCGCCAGCGGCGCGAGGAACGGGCGAAGCGGAACCTCGCGGTAATAATCCGTCTTGAAGGGCTGCCCGGCGAGTATCTTATTAAAGCGCTTTATCGTCATGTGGTTGATATAGGAAATCGTGTCGCCGCCGTCGGGCTTTTTGGAAAAGCGGAAGGCTATGCGGCTGTCGCGGTCGGGTACGTCCTTTATCAGTATCTTATAAGCGTCGATCATGGTCTGCTCGCTGAAAAACATATGCACCCACGGAATACCCACGGCGTCGCTGAGGTGCGCGCCGAAGGGGTGATAGTAGGGGCAGAAGTTCACGAACAGCCGCCCGCCCTTTTTAAGGACGCGCCAGCACTCGCGCAGAACCTTCTCGGGCTCGGCCACGTGTTCCATGCTGTCGTTCATGATTATCGTATCGAAAAAGTCGCCGGGAAAGCCGGTGTCGCCCGCGTCGCAAAGGCGAAACTCGAATTTATCGGCGAGGCCCTTTTCCTCGGCAAGCGCGGCGGACTGGGCGGCGTAGGCCTCCACTATGTCGATGCCGTATACCCTTTCGGCCCCGAGCGAGGCGTAATAGAGCGACTTGCCGGCGGCGCCGCAGCCGATGTCCAGCACGGTTTTGCCCTTGAACATATCGGCGGGAGAAACGACCTCGTTATAAAATTTAATCGTGTCGGCCCCTTTTTCATACTGCCATTGAGCGTAGGTTTTCTTGCCCTCGTTCTGGAGGTTGAAGGGGTGAACCGGCAGGGGGAACAGCTTGTTCAGCGCGAGAAGGATTGATACCGAGGGGCGCATGGGGTTGGCTCCTTTCATACTGCGGCGGCGTCCGAAACGAACGCGGCCCTTCGATTTTTCGCAAAAAATCAGAGCGAGCGTAACGGCCCGCTCCGACTGGTGCATCCGATGTGATTCGAACACACGGCCTTCAGAGTCGGAGTCTGACGCTCTATCCAGCTGAGCTACGGATGCTTATTGGTAAATTATATCACAGCCGAAGCCGAAAGTCAAGAGTGGGAGCGGTTTTTGCCCCAACTTTTTAGCCGAAGCAAGCTTTTTGTTCAACTTGCATACAAATTGCACAAATAATTGTGAAAGTTTAGGGGTGTATTTGTTGGAATTTTATAGTATAATATTTTATATATAGGCTTTGCCACTATAAAGGAGGAAAAGGAAAATGAACATATTCAGCGCGGAAAACATAAGAAACATCTGCGTTATGGGTCACGGAGGCAGCGGTAAGACAAGCCTTGTAGAGGCAATACTCAGCAAGGCGGGCGTAAGCGACCGCTTTGGCAAGGTGTCGGACGGAACGACGGTTTCCGACTACGACCCCGAGGAGATAAAGCGCCAAATCT
>CANRER010000042.1 GCA_947629615.1 uncultured Clostridia bacterium
GAAAATTTTTGGCAAATATTTTTTGTGAAAAGGACGCTTCAATGAGAAAATTATATCTTTTCCCCGCAATATCGCTTGCGCTGTGTATGGCCGCCGCCGCGCGAGGGCCTGCCGCCGCCTTGGAAAGCCCCGCCGCCGTAAGGGCCGCCTTGGCCATGACGGGCGGCCTGCGCCCCGCCGAGCCTGCCTCCGCCGCTCCCGAACCGACTGTTGTTTCCGAACCCGCTCCCGCCGCGGAGCCTACATACCAGAAGGTGGCCGCCTCGGCGGAGGTCAAAGCCGAAATCCCCGTATCCAACCTTGCCGAGGCCGATTTTTCCCAAGCGGAGCTGCTCTCCTTGCCCGACGAGCAGCGCGGCGGAACGGTGCTTATCCTGCACACCCATGGCAGCGAGTCCTACGCTCCGTCGGCAAAGTACGACTACGAGCCGGAGGAGGATATCCGCACCTCGGACAAGGAATTTAACGTCGTCCGCGTGGGGGACGAAATCGAGCGCGCTCTGACGGAAAAGGGCGTTTCGGTAATTCACGACAGAACTCTCTGCGACCGGCCCTCGTATAACGCCAGCTACAGCAAGTCGCTGGCGGTGGCGAAAAAGTATCTTAACGAGAACCCGAATATTAAAGTGATTTTGGACGTTCACCGCGACAGCATAGAGGGCGACGACGGAAGCCCGGTAAAGGTGCTGGCCCGCGAGGGCGTGGCAAAGCTGATGTTCGTGGTCGGCACCGATAAAAGCGGCCTCAGTCACCCGCTCTGGCGGCAGAATTTGGCCTTTGCCCTAAAGCTGCAGCAGAGCGTTGGCCAAAGCGAGCCGGAGCTTTTCCGCGCCGTCAATCTGCGCAAGAACCGCTTTAATCAGCAGCTTTCGCCCGGCAGCCTTATCCTTGAGGTCGGCTCCGACGCCAATACCCTCGACGAAGCCCTCGCCGCCGCCCGCATCTTTGGACAAAAGCTGGGCGAATACTTGAAGTAAGCATAAAAAAATTCAAAAAAAGTATTGACAAACCGAGGGTTATATAGTATAATAGCTAAGTCAACCACAGATATTCCTCAATAGCTCAGTCGGTAGAGCATGCGGCTGTTAACCGCAGGGTCGTTGGTTCGAGTCCAACTTGAGGAGCCATTCGGCCCGATGGTCAAGAGGTTAAGACACCGCCCTTTCACGGCGGTATCGGGGGTTCAATTCCCCCTCGGGTCACCAGCGGAGGCCGAGCCTTCGCTAAACGGGCCATTAGCTCAGTTGGTTAGAGCATCCGGCTCATAACCGGACGGTCCAAGGTTCGAGTCCTTGATGGCCCACCACATTGTCGGAACAAGCGTTACATCGCTTGTTCCGATTTTTTATGCAAAAATCGGAATGGGGCACGCTTGCAGAGTTGACGTATTGCTATGCATGTGTCAAGGGTTAGTTGAGCTGAAATAAGTGGGTGATGAAAAAACTATGAAATGGGTTGCACGAGACTGTATCATGGCGAGTAGGCATCTTCGTTTTTGATACTTTTTATTTCCACACATCACATTATTTATACAAAGGAAACGATTACTCTGTTCAATTGAAGAACAGTTTTTTGCCGTGATTTTTTATCCGTAACGGAGCATACTAACCGCGAGGTGAAAAAAATGAGCGGCAAAACAGCTTCATTAAATCAAAAATCGGTATGGGCAAGCGGCGCGTCGCTGCCGAGGTTTCCTCGTTTGGAGGAGGACAAAAAGACCGACGTACTAATCATGGGCGGAGGTATGTGCGGAATTTTATGCGCATATTTTTTGCGGCGCGAGGGCGTGGACTGCGTTTTGGTCGAAGGCGGCGAAATTGCCGGAGGGATAACAAAGAACACTACGGCGAAAATCACATCTCTGCACGGGCTGATATATGCCGATCTAACGCGCAAGTTCGGCCGGGAAAAGGCGAAAATGTATCTGGACGCAAATCAATCGGCGCTTGAGGAATACGCCCGGCTGTGCGAGGGGATAGAATGCGGCTTTGAGCGAAAAAGCGCGTACACCTACTCTCTGACCGACCGAGCCAAAATCGAGGCGGAGGTCGAGGCGGCGAACGCTCTCGGCTTCGGCGCGGAGCTTGTCGGTGAACTCCCGCTTGCGTTTGAAACGGTCGGGGCGGTGCGGTTCCCCAATCAGGCGCAGTTCGACCCGCTGCGGTTTATAGCGGGGATCTGCCAAAATCTCAATATATACGAGCATACCTTTATCCACGGCGTCGCTCCGCACGCCGCGATGACGGCGGATTGCAGAATTTCCGCCGACAAAATTATCGTCGCCACGCATTTCCCGTTCATTAACAAACACGGGAGCTATTTTATGAAGCTGTACCAGCAGCGTTCTTATGTCGCGGCGTTTGAGAACGCGCCCGACCTCGACGGAATGTACGTGGACGAAGCCGATAAGGGTATGTCGTTCCGCAACTGCGGCAATCTGCTCATCATCGGCGGCGGGAGCCGCAGAACGGGCGGGAAGTGCGGCGCGTGGAGCGATATACTCGGCTTCGCGAAAAAATACTATCCGAACGCGGCCCCGAAATTTTTCTGGGCGGCGCAGGACTGCATCAGCCTCGACAAGGTTCCGTATATCGGCCGGTATTCCAAAAGCACGCCCGACCTTTACGTCGCGACGGGCTTTAACAAATGGGGAATGACCTCGTCGATGGCCGCCGCGAGGATTTTGACCGATATGGTATTGAACAGGGACAATGAATACGCCGAGGTATTTTCCCCGCAGAGGAGTATGCTTACGCCCCAGCTGTTTGCCAACATCGCGGAGTCGGCCGTAAATTTGCTTACGCCGACGGCAAAACGCTGCCCGCACATGGGCTGCGCGCTGAAATGGAACAAGGCGGAGCATACGTGGGACTGCCCCTGCCACGGCTCGCGGTTTGAGGCGGACGGGGTCTTGATTGACAACCCCGCGACGGGAAACGCCGAGCTGTAACGCTTGTTTTCGGTTTTGCCGCGCTTCGGCAAAACAAAGCGGCGGCACAGCCCGCGCCGTGCCGCCGCCCTAAAGCGTTATTTTTACAGAAGCCGTTTCGGGGAGGCCCGCCGCTCCCTACTCCTCTATCATATAAGGATAATTTATATCGGCGCTCGGCACAAAGTTTTCCTTTGTGCACTTGATGTTCACCCAGCGGATAAGGTTGAACACGCTGCCGGCCTTATCGTTGGTGCCGCTGGCGCGCGCGCCGCCGAAGGGCTGCTGGCCGACTACCGCGCCGGTGGGCTTATCGTTAATGTAAAAGTTGCCGGCGGCGTTATTGAGGGCGGCCTCCATATGGATTATGGCCTCGCGGTCCTGCGCGAAAATCGCGCCGGTCAGCGCGTACGCGCTGGTGGTGTCGCAAAGCTCGAGCGTTTCGTCAAGCTTGTCGTCGTCGTAGACGTAAATCGTGATGACGGGGCCGAAGATCTCCTCGACCATAGACTTGAAGTCGGGCTTTTTGGCGAGAATTACCGTGGGGTATACGAACCAGCCCTTGCTGTCGTCGTAGGAGCCGCAAAGCACCTCGGCGTCGGGCGATTCGTTGGCGTAGTCTATGTAGGACTTGATGTTGTCGAAGGAGGCCTTGTCGATAACCGCGCCCATAAAGGTGGTGAAGTCGCTGACGTCGCCGACCTTCAGCTTGGCGGCCTCGGCGAGAACGCGGGTCTTTACGTCCTCCCAGATGCTCGCGGGGATATATGCGCGGGAGGCGGCGGAGCATTTTTGGCCCTGATACTCGAACGCGCCGCGCACAATAGCCGCCGAGAGAGCCTCCACGTCGGCGCTCTTGTGGGCGAAAATGAAGTCCTTGCCGCCGGTTTCGCCGACTATCCTCGGGTAGCTCTTATACGTGGCTATATTTTGGCCGACGGTGGTCCACACGCCGCTGAACACCTTGGTCGAGCCGGTGAAGTGGAAGCCGCCGAAGTCGGGGTGAGGGATAACGTACTTGCTGATGTCCACGCCGCGGCAGGGAATGAAGTTGATAACGCCCGCGGGGAGGCCGGCCTCCATCATGAGGCGCATGAAATAGTAATTTGAAAGCACGGCCGTGGTAGAGGGCTTCCAAAGCACGGTATTGCCCATAACGGCGGGGGCGAGAGCCAGATTGCCGCCGATGGAGGTGAAGTTAAAGGGCGTGAGCGCGGTAACGAAGCCGTCCAGCGGGCGGAACTCGTTGCGGTCCCAAATTGCGCCGACGCTGTTTGGCTGCTGCTTGTAAAGCTCCTGCGCGTTGTATACATTGTAGCGTATAAAGTCGGTCAGCTCGCAGGCGGAGTCGATTTCGGCCTGAAAGGCGGTTTTGCTCTGGCCGAGCATGGTGGCCGCGTTCATCTTGGCCCTCCACGGCCCGGCGAGCAGCTCGGCGCACTTCATAAATATAGAGGCGCGGTGCTCCCACGGCATAACGGCCCAGCTCTTTTTTGCGGCCATGGCCGCGTCGATAGCCATTTTCAGCTCCTTTTCGCCGGCCATCGAGCATTCGGCTATCACGTGATGATGGTCATGGGGCATGGTTATCTTGACGGTGTTTTCGGTGTAGATTTCCTCGCCGCCGATTATGAGCGGAATTTTGACGACGGTTTCGCTCTGACGCTTAAGCTCGGCCTTAAGGGCGGCCTTTTCCTTGCTTGCGGGCATATAGCCGAAAATCGGTTCGTTCTTCGGCTCGTGTATTTTGAAATATGCGTTGTTCATGTGTATCCTTCCTTCCGTAATTTAGTTTCCTATAAATATTATAGTATTTTTTGAGAATTTGTCAAGGGTAAAAAAGCCGGTTTAATAAAAAATGCACATCCGCAGCTTGATAGGACGTGCGTTTTTTATTATTCCCCCACGCCGAGGGCGGCGGCCTCGCTCTCGGTGACGTAGCCCTCGGCGAGCATCTTTTTCACGACCGCGACGCGGCGTTGCTCGGCGAGGTCGGGGTTCTTTGTCGGCGCGTATACCGACGGGGCGTTCGGTATGCCGGCCAGCATGGTGCTTTCGCGGCCGTCCATGGGCGGCCTCGCCCACGCTGTAATAGCCGTCGCCGAAGTAAATGCTGTTGACGTAAAGCTCCAGTATCTCGTCCTTGGTGAACTCCTTTTCCATGCGCACGGCGAGGAAGGCCTCGGCGATTTTTTTCACAAGGTCGCGCCGCTTTGGAAAATAGTAATTTTTTATAAGCTGCTGAGTTATGGTGCTGCCGCCCTCCTTAAGCTCGCCGTCGCGCAGGTCTACCATCAGCGCGCGGGCTATGCCCAGCGGGTCTATGCCGAAATGCAGGCGGAAGCGGTGATCCTCGGCGGCGACAACGGCGTCCTTATATATATCGGGCAGCTCGGCAAGCGGCGTGAAGCTCGCCTTGGCGCGGGATTCGGCAGCAGCGGCGGCAAGGCTTTTTTCTTTTATAAGAGCCTTGTATTCGCCGTAGCCGAGCAGCGTCAGCAAAGCCCCCGCCCCGACGAGCAGTATCAGCGCCGCGCACAGCAGCTTTCTTATGAGTTTCAGCATATCGCCGCCCTCCTTTTTTCTTCCTTTGTATTAATTATACCAAATTTCGCGTTACATTTCCATTAAATTATTATTAATTTATTCGGCACACAATTTTTAAGGCGGGCTTTTTTCACCCTATTATTGACAAGCGCGAAGATGTATGATAAAATATATGGTATAGAGATTTACGCTGTTAAAAGCGGCGCATAAAGGAGAATGAAAAATGAAAAAGCTACTGTCGCTGCTGTTGGCGGCGGCTCTGACGCTGGGGCTTATGCCCGCGTCGTTCGCCGCTTCGCCCGTGAAGGTGAGGCTTGACAGCCTTGAACAAGCTCCCCGCTTCGACGGGTGGGGCACCTCGCTGTGCTGGTGGGCCGAGGTTCTCGGCGGCGAGGACGAGGTCGACCGCCTGAAAATAAGCCGCTCCCTGTTCGACGCGGACGAGGGGCTCGGCCTTAATATAGTGCGCTACAATATTGGCGCGGGCGACGACCCGGAGCATACTCACCTGAACAACGGGCGCGGTATGCCCGTGTGGACGGACGAAAATGGCAATTTTAATCCGAACGCCGACCCCAATCAGATAAGCTTTCTTAAAGACGCGGTTTCTATGGGGGCGGACATCGTTGAGGTGTTCAGCAACTCGCCGCCCTACTACATGACGGTCAGCGGCTGCTCGAGCGGCGGGAAGGATCCGAACGAAAACAACATCTCTCCCGATAAATTTGACGATTTCGCCGAATATCTGGCGACGGTTACGGAATATATAAATAACGACCTCGGCATAAAGGTCAACTCTCTTGAACCCATGAACGAAGCCAACACCGACTTTTGGGGCTACGAGGGCAGCCAAGAGGGCTGCCACATCGACGCCGAGGATCACAGCGCGCTCATAATCGCCGCCGACAAGGCCCTTAAGGCCCACGGGCTGAACGACGTGACCGTGGCCGCGTCGGACGAAAACAACATGGACGTTATGGCCGGCTACCTTGACAAATACACCCCCGAGGCGCTGGCCCTTATGCCGAGGCTCAACGTCCACTCCTACGGCGGCGGCTACGGCGGCAATACCGCGAAGGCCAAGGAGCTCGGCAAGGAGCTGTATATGTCCGAGGTGGACGGCGACGGCTCCATAGGCTATGACAGCGGCAGCATGGGGCCGGCTCTGTGGTTCGGCAAAAAAATCGCCGACGATATGAACAACCTCCGCCCCAACGCTTGGATATGCTGGCAGGTGGCCGATTTCCACTGGCAGGGCAAAACCCCCGACAACGGCTATTGGAACCTTTCCGGCTTCGACCCCGAAACCGGCGAGGTGCTTAAATACAAGAAATACTACGCCTTCGCCCACTTCACGAAATTCATCCGCCCGGGCTGGAGCTTCCTTAACAGCGGCAACGCCAACGTTTTTGCCGCCCGCGACGAAAAAACCGGCGAGGCCGCGGCCGTCATAATCAACGCCGGCAAGCGCGACGAGGTTTACGAGCTTGACCTTTCGGCCCTCGGCGGAGTCGGCGATACGGTCATGGTGTACCGCACCGACGCCGAGCGCGACCTCGCCCTGCTCGAAAACGCGGCGGAGCTGAACGGCAAAACGGTTTCGCTCAGCATACCCAAAAGCACAATAACCACCGTGGTGGTCAAGAACGGCGCGACCTCCTCGGGCGAAAGCGTTCGGCTCACGGCCTCGGCCGTCAGCGGCTTCCCCGGCGACAGGCTGTCCCTTAACGCCGAAACCAACGGCGCCGAGCCCACCCTCACGGCGGAAAACGCCGTGTTGAGCGGCACGGAGCTAACCCTCGCGGACGCGCGTGAGGCCGCCGTTACGGCCTCTCTCCCCGGCGGGATTTCGTCCTCCCTCGACATCGACATAATACACAGCGGCGACGCGGTTCGCCTTGTGAACGTCGGCAGCGGCCTTGCCCTTCAGGAGCGCGGCGGCTACGTTCAGGAGGGCGACAACGACAGCGCGGGCCAGTACTGGGTGGTGAATCGTATCGGCGACATAGCCTCGTTCACCAACCTCCGCAGCAAGGCTCTGCTGCGCGACGACGGCGGCTCCGAGTGGCGCATAACTCCCGGCGACGGCGGCTGGGGGCTGGTGAACACCAAAACCGGCAAGGGTCTTGACGTTTACGGCCACGCGACCCACGAGGGAGCGACGGTGGGAACGTATGAGTACGGCGGCGGCGCGAACCAGCTTTGGAATTTCAGCCACGGCGCGCTCGTACCCACGATTGACGCTCTTTCGGACGGCGAGGTCGAGGTTCGCGTGCTGCCCACGGCTACCGAAGGCACCGCGCCCTACGGCGGCAGCGAGGAGGTATCCTACGAAAAGGTATTCGACGGCGACCTCGAAACCCACCACGACGCTTGGGACGGCGAAAACTCCTATATTTCCGCCACCATGCCCGAGGGCGTGAAGGTGAACAAGGTTCGCTTCGCGCCGAGAATAGGCTTCCTCACCCGTATGTACGGCGGCGGCTTTTACGGCGTCAAGGACGGGGCCGAAACTCTGCTTTACACCGTGCCCGAAACCATAAGAAACGGCTGGAACGAATTTTATTTCGACAGCGCAGAGGGCTACGATAAAATAATTTACCGCACTCCTCCGGGAGGCCTGTGCAACATAGCGGAGCTGGAGTTTTACACCGCTCCGGCGGAGGCCGTTCTCAGGTACGCCGCCAATCAAGGCGCCGACGGCGAGGGCAATGCCTCTGTCGTTTTTGCCGACATCAAAAATCACGGCCCGGCCGCGGAGCTGAAGGCCCTTGTGCTGTGCCGCGACGGCGGCGAGCTGAAGGCCGTTGACATTCAGAGCCTGCCACTCGGCGAGTTCGAGCGGCGCAGCGCGGCGGTCGCCATACCAGGCGGCTTTGAAAGCGCCGAAATATATATCCTTCTCGGCGGAAAAACAGTTACAAGCGGCTATATATATCTTAAGGAAAGGAACTGATTAAAATGAAAAAATTGCTTGCGGTCGTTTTGGCGTTCTGCCTCGCGGCGGCTCCGGCGGCCTTCGCCGAGGAGGACGACACTCCGATAAGGGTATATCTTGACGGCGACAGGCTTACCCTCACCGACGCCGACGGCAACAAGGTCGAGCCCGTGATTATCGACGGCGTGACCTACCTGCCCGTGCGCTCCGTCGCCAACGCGCTGGGCCTCGGCGTAAGCTGGAACGAGCGCACCCGCTCGGTCTACCTTTCCTCCGAAAACGACCCCGACGTTATCGCCACCGACGTTTCGGGCTTTTCCAATCTGGAGCATTACGCGGGCAACCCCTACGAGCTTTTGGGTTCGTCGGTGTTCCTTAACCCGCTCAAGGAGCTGCTCGGCAAGGATTACGACACTCTGCTGCTGCCCATGCTGTCCACCTGCTACGCCGAGGGCGACGGCGGCATGATAACCCTTTACGGTGCGCTCAAGCAAAACGGCGTGACCGGCAACACCGCCGCTATCGACATTTACAGCAGCGGCCGCATAGACGTTGCTCTTATGGCCGCCGTGGTCGATGAGGACGCGAAGGCGGAAAACGGCAAAACCGCCTACCGCAACGTTATCAAGTACTACTCCTCCGAAAGCCCCGACGCCGTTGACAGCCCCGGTCTTGTGAGCTTCATCGCGCAAAACGTCAAGAGCCACGGCGTTATCGAGTTCTGCCGCGGCAAGGGCCTCGATAAGCTCTCCGCGTCCACCTATTCCGACGTGAACGGCTTCGGCAGCTTCGACTTCACCGTAAAGGACGACGGACGCTACGGCTTCAGCGGAGGCATAACCGGCAGCCCGCTCGGCGGCTGCACCAGCAGCGGAACGCTCAATCTGATTCATGGCTGCACCGTCTGCCGCGAAAACGACGCCCCCTCAATATTGTTCGCGTTTTCGGGCGATATGCTCACCGTCATAGGACTCAATAACGTAACAAAGCCGCTGACAACGGTGTATAAGCGCAGTAAATAACAATAAAAACGCCTCCCTTTCGGGAGGCGCTTTTATCGTTACTTTATCTCATGGCCGCCGTCGCCGACATTATCGACGTAGAACGACGCGGGGTAGCCGATTTTCGCCTCATACGCGCGGCCGACCTTTTCGATGAACTCGTCCACGGCGTCCTCACGCACTATGGAAACGGTACAGCCGCCGAAGCCGGCGCCCGTCATACGGCTGCCAATGGTGCCGTCGATTTTGCGGGCCTCCTCGACAAGGGTGTCGAGCTCTATCCCAGTGACCTCGTAAAGGTCGCGCAGGCTGTCGCCGCTGCCGTTCATCAGGCGGCCAAACTCGATGACGTTGCCGCTGTTGAGGGCCTCGACGCTGAGCAGCACGCGGTTATCCTCGGAAATTACGTGCTCCACGCGGTTGCGGATAACCTCGTCCTTGATAAGGCCCTTATGCTCGATGAACTGCTCCATGGATATATCGCCCAAGCACTCCGCCTCGGGAATGGCCTGACGGAGGGCCTTAAGCCCCTCCTCGCACTGGGCGCGGCGCTCGTTATACTTGCTGTCGGCAAGGGAACGCTTTTTGTTGGTGTTGGCAATAACTATTTTGTAGCCGTCCATCTCGAGAGGCACAAGCTTGAAATCAAGACCCTTGCAGTTGAGGAATATGACTTGGTTTTTCTTGCCCATAGCCGAGGCGAACTGATCCATTATGCCGCAGTTTACGCCGCAGTAGTTGCACTCGGCGCCTTGACCGACCTGCGCCATCTCAATCATGCTCACGGGCTCGGTCACGCCGTTTTTCTCGTTCGAGAAGGTGGCGAGAGCCAACGCCGTGGCCACCTCGATGGAGGCCGACGAGCTGAGCCCGCCGCCGTAGGGGAGGTTGCCGTAGAACAGCATTTCGCAGCCGAGTATCTCGTAGCCGCGCTTTTGAAGCTCCACGGCCACGCCTATCTGATAATTGCCCCACTTTAGGTCGCGGTAATTATCAAGGTTATCTATGTCGGCCTCAACGAAGTCGGGAAGGTCGGTGGCGCGCAGGCGGATAACCCTTTCGGAAATCCGACGCACGGCGATGGTCGTACCCATAGTGAGGGCCGCCGGGAAAACGTAGCCTCCGTTATAATCGGTATGCTCGCCGATGAGGTTCACGCGGCCGGGACTCATAAACAGGCGCACGTCGCTTTCGTCGCCGCCGTAGAGCTTCACAAACTCACGCTTTAGCTCTTGAAGTGTCATTTTATTTGTCACTCTCCTTAAATCTTTTGTAAGCCTCGCGAAGCTCCACGCTGGTAGCCTCGGGAGCGGTGGGGTTGCAGTGCGCCCACGCGCCCGTTTCGCTGGAGGCGTTGAACTTCTGCTTGTCGGCGCTGCGCATGGGGGGATAGAAGGCGATGTGGAAATGGTAGTATTCGCCGCTGTCCTCGCTGGCGTTGACGGGGCCGTTA
>CANRER010000043.1 GCA_947629615.1 uncultured Clostridia bacterium
TTGCCATGCGTTTCTTTACATCCCCTTTTTTCCCTAACTTTTTTTCATTTTCCTATTGACTTTTCATAGTTAGTCTTGTATTTTAATGGAGGCAGAAATCGCCAATCATTAGGTTATACTATAATGCACTTTTGGTTTTGGTTTTTGCTTGCTTTCACACCCACGTAAGTACATTATAGTACTGTGTTTTTTAATGGCGTCAGCGGACGGGAACGCCTCGGCGAAGCAAATAAGCCTTAAGGTCGGGAACGGCGATTTCGCCGAAGTGGAACAGGCTGGCCGCGAGCACGGCGTCGGCGCGGCCCTCGGCGAAGGCGTCGTAAAAATGCTCGAGGGAGCCGGCTCCCCCGCTGGCGATTATCGGTATCTTCGCGTTCTCGCTGACGGCGCGGGTCAGCTCAAGGTCGTAGCCGGCCTTGGTGCCGTCGCAATCCATCGAGGTGAGCAGTATCTCGCCGGCCCCGAGGCGTTCGGCCTCGGCGGCCCACTCCAGAGCGTCGAGCCCTGTGTTTACGCGGCCCCCCGCGAGGTATACGTCCCACCCGCCGGCGGGGCGGCGCTTGGCGTCGATGGCGCAGACCACGCACTGGCTGCCGAACCTATCCGCCGCCTCGCTGATGAGGCGCGGATTTTTTATCGCCGAGGAATTGACGCTTATCTTGTCGGCCCCGGCCATGAGTAGCGTGCGGAAATCCTCAACCGAGCGAATGCCGCCACCCACGGTAAACGGAATGAAAACCGACTCGGCTACCCTTTCGACCATGCTCACAACGGTGGCGCGGCGGTCGCTGGTGGCGGTTATGTCCAAAAACACAAGCTCGTCGGCCCCGGCCTTGTCGTAGGTTTTGGCGCACTCCACTGGGTCGCCGGCATCGACGAGGTTCACAAAATTCACGCCCTTGACAACGCGTCCGCCGCTCACGTCGAGGCAGGGGATTATCCTTTTTGCGTACATCTCAGCCCCTCCTCACGGCGGCGAAATTTTTCAGCATACGAAGCCCGGCCTCGCCGCTTTTTTCCGGGTGGAACTGCGCGGCGAACAGATTGCCGCGCTCCACGGCGGCCTCTATCGTTACGCCGTATTCCGCCGTTGCGCTGACGACGGATTTGTCGGCGGCGTCGAGGCAGTAGGAGTGGACGAAATAGACGTAGGGTCGCGTCAGTCCCTCGAACAGACGGCCCCGACAGTCGATGTCGTTCCAGCCCATGTGTGGGATTTTCAGGCCCCGGTCGGGTATGCGGCGGATTTTGCCGCCAAGAATACCTAATCCCTTCACGCCGGGGCTTTCCTCGCTTTCCTCGAACAAAAGCTGCATACCGAGGCAAATCCCCAAAAACGGCGTGCCGCGGGCTATTACCTCGCGAATGGCGGAGTCGAGCCCCTTGCGCGTTATGCTCGCCATGCAGTCGCCGAAGGCCCCGACACCCGGCAGCACCACGCTGTCGGCGGAGAGAATGGCCTCTCGGTCGGCCGTGACGGCGGCCTCCTCGCCCAAAAAACGGAAGGCCTTTTCCACGTTGCGCAGATTGCCCGCGTCGTAGTCGATTATCGCTATCATATAAGGCTCCTTATCTCGCCGATAAGGCGGGAAATGCGCTCGCGCTCGGTCTTTGCGCTGACGCGGTTCACAATCAGCCGCGCCGACAGCGGGCAGACCTCCTCGAGTACCTCGAGGCCGTTTTCGGCAAGGGTTTTCCCGCTTTCCACTATGTCCACAATGACGTCGCTCAGCCCCGTCAGCGGAGCCAGCTCCACGCTGCCGCTCAGCTTGATTATTTCAATGTTCATGTTCTTTTTGCCGTAAAAATACTCCGCCGCGATGTGCGGGTACTTGCTGGCCACCCTCATGGTGGAGGTCGAGTTCAGCCGCTCGCGCATCTCTGCCGGGCCGCAGACGCACATTCGGCACCTGCCGAAGCCGAGGTCGAGCATTTCGTAAAGGTTGCGCCCCTCCTCGAGCAGGGTGTCGCGCCCGACGACGCCAATGTCCGCCGCGCCGTACTCGACGTAGGTCGGCACGTCGCCGGCCTTCACCAAAAGGAAGCGCAGGGCGCGTTTTTCGTCGGTGAAAATCAGCTTGCGCGTCTTGGAGAGGATTTCGCCGCAGTCGCAGCCGAGCTTCGTGAAAAGCTCCACCGAAAGCTCGGCCAGCCGGCCCTTGGCCAGCGCAATGGTAAGGTATTTCATCGCGGGCCCTCCTTCCCGGCCTTAAAGGCCGAAAGTATGCGGCGCTTCGACAAATAGCCGCTTTCTTCTTCGTCCGAGGCGAAGCCGTGCCTTTCGCATATCGCGCGGCGGCCCTTTTCGCGCTCGGCGCGGGCGGCGGCGTATGCGGCGGGCCTGTCGGCGTCGCTTTCGTACCAGACAAGTACGTCGGCTGCGGGGGCGGAGAGCGTTTTTTTGCTGCGCGCCACGGCGGCCATCACCCTGTCCGTCCAAACGGCGGTGCCGGTGGCCGGAAAGGCCGGCCCGAAGCGGCGCGAGAAATTATCGTATCGGCCTCCTCCGCATATCGGGAAGGCCATGCTGTGGGTGAGACCCTTGAACATCACGCCCGTGTAGTAGCCGAAGCTGCGCACAAGCCCCAAATCCACGCCGATAAAACGCTCGAGGCCGTAATCCTTTACGGCGTAGCACACCTCGAGCAGGTTTTCGAGCGCGGCCTCGCTTTCGGCGCCGGGCCGGCGGGTGAGCATTTTTTCGGCTATCTCTGTGCCGCCGTAAAGCAGCGGCAGCTCGCGCAGCAGCGCGGCGGTTTCGTCGTCGGCAACGGCGCGGCGGCAGAATTCGTCTATTTCCGGCACGGATTTTTTGTCGAGCAGCTCGGTCAGCTCGCGGAAGGCCTCCTCGCCGAGGCGGCCGCCCACAAGGCCTTTTAACAGCCCGGCGTGGCCCAGCTCGAGCTGGAAGTCCTCGAGCCCCGCGCCGCGCAGCGCCTCGATTGTGGCGCAGATTATTTCGGCATCGGCCTCGGGCGAGGGGTCGCCCAGCAGCTCGGCCCCGGCCTGCGTAAATTCCTTTTGCCGCGCGCCGAAGCTTTCGCCGCCGCGGAATATGCTGCCAGAATAGCGCAGCCGCAGGGGGAAGTCGGCCTCGCTCTTGTGCGAAGCCGTGAAGCGGGATATTGCCGGGGTGTAGTCCGGCCTGAGCGCGATGATGCGCCCGCTTCGGTCGACAAACTTTATCGCGTCGCCCCCGCCGGAGGGATCGTCGTCAAAAACGCCCAGATACTCGAAGGTGGGCGTTTGAATTTCGTTATAGCCGAAGGAGTCGAACGCCGCCGACACCTTCGCCTCGATGTCGGACTTGAGCGCGCAGTCGCCCTCGGTGATGTCCGCCACTCCGTAGGGGAGCTTGCGGTCGGTTTCGGTTATTGCCATCGGTCATTTTCCTTTCAAAGGGGGTTGCTTAAAAAAATATCCGCGCCCGAAACCCCGCCCGAGGGTGGGCGGGAATTTTGGTGCGGACGAAGAGATCACTCCACGTCGCTGGCGCAGTGGGGGCACTTAACGGCCTCGATGTGGATTTCGCTCTTGCAGTACGGGCAAACCTTCGTCGTCGGCGCGGGCGCCTCCTCGGTTTTGCCCACAAGCGCGGCGGCTTTGGCCTCGGCGGCGTTGATTCCCTTAAGAATAAGGAAGAGAACAAGCGCCGTGAGCAGGAAGGTCACAATAGAGCTGACCAAAGCGCTCACATTGCCGGGCACGGCCTTCTGCCAAGCCTCGAAGCCCTCGGGGGAATGGTCGAGAATGACCTGTACTATGGGTTCGAGAATGTTGCTCGTAACCCCTTGGACGACCGTCGTGAACGCGCCGCCGATGATAACGCCGACAGCCATGTCCATTACGTTGCCCTTGAAGGCGAAATCCTTAAACTCCTTGAGCAGACCCATAGGTATACCACCTTTCTTGTGTAAAATATGTACATTGCCGCCCGCCTTGGGGAAAAGCAATTTCACTCGGCGCGGCAATCTACCTTTATTATACATGATAAAAAACAAAACATCAACAGTTTTTTCAATTTTTTTCAAAAAAATTTAATATTTTTTTTCAAAAAACACTTGAAATTATATTCTGTTTGTGGTATCATCAATAGTAGCATGGTGGCGGTTGGCATAGGGAGCCGTTATCGTGCGGGAAAATGCATGAAAAGCAATTTTCATTAAAAATCAAAAGGAAGGTGTTTACTATGAAGAAACGCGCACTGAGCGTGCTGCTTGCTCTGGCGCTCTGCTTCACCATGTTCTCCGGCGTTACCAGCGCCGCTAAGCTGGGGACAGACAGAGTGCTGGATTCTATTGGCGGCGTGCTCGACAGCATGGACAGCGACGCCATTCAAAGGGCGCAGAAGGCCAAGCTTGCCGAAATAGTAGCCAGTTCCGCATCTGTTGCCGATGATAAATATGTCGGCGAGGGTGCCGAGGCCGGCGACGCGGTTTGGGCTCCGATAGCCGAAGCGCTAATGAGCGACGATGCTTTCATGTCTACCACTCCCACCAAGGACGGAGATAAAAATTCCGCCCCCATGTACACGGTTTATCCCTATTTCATGCTCAGGTACTACCAGGCTAACGGCACGGATAATGAGGTTATCAATGCCGCCATTGCCGATATGGAAAGGCTTGACACCACAATCAACACCGCCGGTAAGGGTCTTAAGGATGCTCTTAAAGACTTTGACCCCTATGGCCAAGAGCTTACCGACATCTTCACGGGTCTTACCACCAAAAATGCCGACGCCCTCGTTGAGGCCGGTATAATCGAGCCCGCGGGCGACGATTATGTTTTCGTTAAGGACCCCAAGGTTATTGAGTACGCTCAGAATTCTATTTTTGACAGCGTTCTCCGTTATGCCAAGATGCTGGCCGCTTCTCAGAGCTCCGCTGACGTTGACGGCGCCTATGACGCTTTCATGAATACCAATGAAGGCGATATAGCTAAAAAGGACGTTGCCAACTTTGTCGGCTTTAGCTTCCTGAACAAGCTTATAAACGGCGGCCTCAGAACGAAGTTCGATCAGTACATCACCGCTAACGGCGGCGACATAGTCGGCAAGGCCGGCGCGGCTGTTCCCGCTATGTTCAGTTCCGACAGAGCCGTTGCGGTTGAAGGCGTTCGCTCGCTTGTTAAGACTATCGTCGGCGACGCCATAAATGGCGGCCTCGCGGATGATTTCATCGGCGACCTCGCCAATTTGGGCATAGACAGCGCCGATAAGGCTGTTGAGGACTTTAACCTTCTGGTTGACTCCCTTAACGCCGACGGCCTTGACGTTGACTCCGACGGCTGCAAGGAGCTTTATCAGACCATTCTTCTCGACGTGGCTTTTAACCGCAGCCTTCAGCTCTATAACGCCGACGGCACCGCTCCCTTCGAGGGCGCTGTAAGCGAGGATCAGGGTCTTTCCCTTCGCCTCTTCCACCGCGCTATGGAGAACAGGTTCGGTATAACCGATACCATTGCCGTAAATAACGATAACTACATCATAAAGGTACTTAACGATAACATCACCGTTGCGAATACTCCCGTCGGCTTCTCCTTCAAGTGGACCGGCGCCGGCGCTCCTCCCGCGAACATCACGTTCCGCGTTTACAGAGGCAGCGAAGAAATCTCTGACGCCGACATTGCCGAGGCGGATTCCGAGGTAAACGTTGACCGTTACATCAAGACCTTTGTCGTTCCCTTCAAGAGTCCTGTTGTTGATACCGATGGCAAGACCATTATCCTCAACAAGACCGATAAGCCCGAGTACACCAGAGGCGAGCCGATTGCCGTTTCCGGTGAGCTTACGGGTAATTGGCAGCAGGTTATAGTTGCCGTTGCCGATCCCGACGGTAAGATCGCTGTTGAGCGCACGGGCGTTTCTCCCGAGGCCTTCATAAACGGCGACTTCACCTTCACCCTTAACGAAACTCATAAGCTCGGCACCTACACCATCTACGCCGGCGAAACAACTCTTACGGATTCCGAGAACTCCGCCAGACCCGTAACCTTCGAGCTTGTTGACAGGCTTGTCGGCGAAAAGGCCGCGAACACCAGCCAGTACGCCAAGAAGGGTACCGCCGTTGAGGATGTTCTTGCGAAGTTCCAGGGCAGCAAGCCTCTCACCGTAACCCTTGTTAAGCCCGTGCTTGACGAGAAGGGCAAGAACGAGCTCATCGTATTCAACTACAAGGATAACCCCGAGCTGTTCGATATGACCAACCTTATCCAGGGCTACAACCCCGATGATAAGAATAAGCAGACCTTCGAGGTAGGCTACCTGCCCGCAGCTTACGACGGCTACGGCCTTGGCGGCGAGCCCATTAAGGGCTACGACGTTGCCGACGGCAAGATCACCGTTACCGTTACCCGCAGCAGCGGCGGCGGTGGCGGCGGTGGAAGCGGCGGAAGCAGCAAGTCGTTCGTTCTTGACCGCGATAAGCTTAAGGATGAATACGCTCCCGGCGAAGCCATCACCATTACCGGTACCGCCAGAGGCTACGACGACGATGACAAGATCACCGTTACCGTTACCGGCCCCGACGGCACAAAGACCAGCTTTGAAATTACCATTAAGGAATTTAAGGATGGTTATGACCTGAGGCTTGTTGAGCCCGGCACCTACACCATTGATGTAAATGGCGAGAGGTTCACCGTTGTTATCACAAGCGTTACCTCCGAAATCTTCGATAAGGATAACCACAACGCTTATATCATCGGTTACGAGGACGGCAGCGTTCGTCCCGAGGCCAATATAAGCCGTGAGGAAGTGGCCACTATCCTGTACCGTTCCATTAAGGACGAGTACCGTCAGGCCTTCAACACCGAAAGCACCGACGATTACACCGACGTTGAGGCTGACCGCTGGTCCATGAGCGCTATAGCGACGCTTAACAGAATAGGCATAATCAAGGGCTATGAGGATAGCACCTTCAGACCCGGCCGCGCTATTACCCGCGCCGAGTTCGCCGCCCTTGCCTCCAGGCTTGCCGACGTTAATCCCGCCGCTCCCGCGGTAGTTCCCAGCTACACCGACGTTGACGGTCACTGGGCAGCCGACAGCATCTACATTGCTACCGCTGAAGGCTGGTTCCTTGGCGACGACACCGGCACATTCCGTCCCGATGACAAGATCACCCGCGCCGAGGCCGTTACGGTTATCAACCGTATCCTTGAGCGTGACCGTGTAACCGCCGAATCCTTCGGCGACACTAAGCTCGTTGAGTTCAGCGATCTCGCTTCCGACGCTTGGTACTATGTAAATATGGTCGAAGCTACTAACGGCCATAACTACACCAAGGCTGAGGACGGCACCGAAACCTGGACCGCCGAGGCCGCCCCCGAGGGCGATGCCGCTGAGGGCGAAGCTGACGCTGAATAAGCGGATTTACCCCAAAACGCAAATATCCCCCGCGAAAGCGGGGGATATTTTTGCTTTATTTCGCAAAAAAATTAAAAAAACACTTGCATTTATTTGACATCTGTGGTAAAATAACACTACATGGCATTGCAATATTACACGGAGGTGTTATAAATGAAGCTTGCGGTTACGATTGTATATCTTGTGTTGGCGGCGGTTCTCACCGCTGTTGTTCTGCTCCAAGAGGGCAAGGATCCCCGCGACGCCGCTATCATGGGCGGCTCGTCCGAAACCTTCTTCAGCAAGAATAAGGCCCACACCAGGGAGGGTATGATGGAAAAGCTCACGTCTGTTCTCGCCGTGGTTTTCTTCATCTTTTCCGTAGTGCTTTCGCTTAACTTCTTTAAGTAAAAGGCAAAGGGGCCGCCGCCGGGCGGCCCTTTTAGCTTTTTTGTCGCTTTATGTATATCGGAGAGAATTTATGACACGAAAAGAAAAAATCATTTCAATTATGGCAAGGGAAGCAAAACCCTTGCGGCCCGACGAGATAGCCGAGGCTATATCCCTTCCGGCAAAAAGCCGCCCCGCCTTCGACGCTTTGCTCGCCGAGCTTGAAAATGAGGGCGAAATAACGTCCCTAAAGGGCGGCGGGCTCATCTCCTGCCGCGCGGCGGGGCTTCTTCGCGGCGTGCTCAGGGTAAATCCCAAGGGCTTCGGCTTCCTTCTGTGCGAGGAGGGCGAGGATATTCACATCGAAGCCTCCGCCATGAACACCGCCGTCAACGGCGACGTTGTGCTTGTGCGGCTCCTGCCCGAGGCAAACGGCCGCCGCGAGGGCATAGTTGAAAAAACGCTCCGCCGTGGCAGCGAAAGGCTCGTCGGCACGCTTCGGGTGTATAAGGGCATGGCCATAGTATCGCCCGACGACGACCGCCTCCCCCGCGAGATGTTCGTTTCGGGCTGCGGCCTTGCCGGCAAGGATGGCATGAAGGTCGTCGCGCGGATAACCGAATATATGAAAAACGGCCTTCGCGGCCATGTGGAGGAAGTCCTCGGCTACCCCAATGACTTCGGCGTGGACGTGCTTTCCATTATAAAAAGCTACGGCTTTAACACCGAATTTCCCCAAAAGGTTTTGGACGAGGCCGACGCCGTCCCCGCCTCCGTTTCTGCCGCCGACATTGAAGGCAGGCTTGACCTGCGCGGCGAAACCGTGATAACCATCGACGGCGACGACTCGAAGGACCTTGACGACGCTGTTTCGCTGACGAAAACCGAGCGCGGCTACCGCCTCGGCGTACACATCGCCGACGTCGGCAGCTATGTGCGCCCCGGCTCCGCCCTCGACGGCGAGGCTCTTGCCCGAGGCACAAGCGTCTATTTGGTTGACCGCGTTATACCGATGCTGCCGCCCCGCTTAAGCAACGGCATTTGCTCGCTGAACGAGGGCGAGGACAGGCTGACCCTGTCCGTGATTATGGATATTGACCCGCACGGGAACGTGCTTCACAGCGAGTTTTACAAGTCCGTTATCCGTTCGGCTCACCGCATGACCTATAATAAGGTTTGGCGGCTGCTTTCGGGCGACGACGCTCTCGCCCGCGAATATGCCGACGTTGCGGCCATGCTGCGGGATATGTACGCGCTCAGCCGCGAGCTCGGCAAGCGGGCCGTGGAGCGCGGCTATGTGGAAATGGATATACCCGAGGCCAAGGCCGTGCTCGACGAGAACGGCCGCGCCGTGGATATAAAGCTCCGCGAGATAAACGGGGCAAATACGCTTATCGAAAACTTCATGGTCTGCGCCAACATCGAGGTGGCCCGCTATCTTTGGCGGCGGCACGTGCCGGCCATGTACCGCGTTCACGGCAAGCCCGACGCGGACAGGCTGGCGGTTTTCAAAAGCTACGCCGCCGGGCTGGGGCTGAACCCAAACCGCGATTTCCGCGCAATTCTGGCCGATTTTAAGGACGGCCCCGAGCGCGGCGTGGCCTCGATGATGCTGCTGCGCTGTATGGCGAAGGCCTTCTACAGCCCCGAAAACAGCGGCCATTTCGGGCTTGGCACGTCGGATTACTGCCATTTCACCTCGCCCATACGCCGCTACCCCGATCTGGTGTGCCACCGCGCGCTCAAGGCCGCTATAGAGGGCGATGCCGCTGCCATGCGCAAAATCGGCCGCATGAACGCCGACGCCGCCGTTAAGTGCAGCGAGCGCGAGCTTGCCGCCGAACGCTGCGAGCGCGACGCTCTCGACCTCAAAAAGGCCGAGTATATGGAGCCCTTTGTCGGCAGCGACTTTGACGCGGTTATTTCGTCGGTAACGTCCTTCGGCTTTTTTGTGCAGCTGCCCAACACCGTGGAGGGTCTTGTTCCGGTGACTTCTCTTACCGACGATTACTACGTCCTCGACGAGGCTGCTCTCGCCCTGCGCGGCGAACGCCGCCACAAGGAGTACCGATTGGGCGACACGGTTCGAGTTACGCTGGTTTCCGCCAACAAGCAGAGCCGCAAGCTGGAATTTGTCGTCAAAACCGATGAAGAAAAAAAGAAAATCACTGTAAAGGAGGTTTCGGCCGGTGGCGGAGCAAAAAGGCATAAAAATTCTCGCCCAAAACAAAAGCGCGTACCACGAGTTTTTCATAGACGAAAAAATCGAGGCCGGCATTGAGCTTTTCGGCACCGAGGTCAAATCCATTCGTCAGGGTAAGCTCAGCCTTAAGGAGAGCTACTGCGAGATAGACGGCGGGCAGATGATAGTTCACGGAATGCACGTTTCGCCCTACGAAAAGGGGAATATTTTCAATAAGGACCCTCTGCGCCCCAAGCGGCTGCTGCTGCATAAAAGCGAGATTTTGCGGCTTTACGGCAAGGTGCGCCAAAAAGGTGTGACCATCGTTCCGCTGGACGTATACCTCAAGGGCTCGTTGGTGAAGATGACAATAGCCGTCGCCCGAGGCAAAAAGCTTTACGATAAGCGCGAGGACGCCGCTAAGCGCGACGCCAAGCGCGAAATCGACCGCGCGCTCAAGGAGCGGCAGAGATAGCGCGACAAAAAATTCAAAATTATGTTCTTGATTTGTAACATTAAGTGTGGTATACTAAAACCGTTAATGGGGCCGTAACGGCTTCGACGGGGATGTTGAAGCTTGGGAAGCGAGCCGCGGCGGGCGCCGCGTAAAAAGCCCAAATTTAAAATTAAACGCTAACGACAATTTAGCATACGCGGCCTAACTTAGGCCGCCGTCCTTGCTCGGAGTACCGCGGCCGGGATAAGGGCGTCACTTTGCGGTGAACGTGATATGGTTAAGCTTTGCCCCATACATGACGAATGAAGCTACTGAAACTGGGAGGCCGTCAATAGCCGCCCGGCGGAGGGAACGTTAAAATGTTGACTGCGCTCGGAGATGCTCGGGTGGATATGTTTTCGGACAGGGGTTCAACTCCCCTCGGCTCCACCATCCAATTTCACGAAAGGGAGATGCCGGTCTCCCTTT
>CANRER010000044.1 GCA_947629615.1 uncultured Clostridia bacterium
GGTTCTGCCGCCCGACGCCATGGACATTGGCGAGCTTTGCGCACGGCTCGACGGGGCGGCGATATTCGTCGGCGACGGCGTTAAGGCATATCAGGGCAAAATTACGGAAATAATGAAGGAAAGGGCTTTTTTCGCTCCGCCGCAGCTTCGGCTGCAAAGGGCGGCCTCGGTGGCGGCGGCGGCTCTCGGCTTAAAGCCCGTCAGCCCGCAGGAGCTCAGCGTGACCTACCTGCGCAAGCCGCAGGCCGAGCGGGAGCGCGAGGAAAGACTTAAAACTGAAAGGACGGCTACATAATATGAAAATTGCTATCGCCTCGGATCACGGCGGTTTCGCCCTGAAGCGGGAGCTTATCCCGTGGCTTCGGGAAAAGGGCTGCGAGGTAACGGACTGCGGCACTGACAGCGAGCAAAGCTGCGATTACATCGATTTCGCGGAAAAGGGCTGCGCCGAATACCTGAGCGGCAGGGCCGATTTTGTTATTCTGTGCTGCGGCACCGGGGTCGGCATTTCAATCGCCGCCAACAAGATAAAGGGTATTCGCTGCGGGCTCTGCCCTTCGGTGGAGATTGCGCGACTGGTAAAGCAGCACAATAACGCCAACGCTATTTCCCTCGGCGGGCGCACCACAAGCCCGGAGCTTGCCAAGGAGATAATCGAGGCGTATATGGACGCGGAGTTCATGGGGGGCCGCCATCAAGCCCGCGTGGATAAGATAACGGCCCTTGAAAATAAGCAAAGGTAGAAGGAGGAGTAAAAAATGCGTTGTCCCTATTGCGGCTACCGCGACAGCAAGGTAATTGATTCCCGCCCCACCGACGAGGGTGAGGCCATTCGCCGCCGCCGCGAGTGCATGAAGTGCGAGGAGCGCTTCACCACATACGAAAAGGTGGAATCCCTGCCGATTATGGTTATCAAAAAGGATAAGACGCGCGAGCTTTTCGACCGCGACAAGCTCATTCGCGGCATTACCCGCGCCTGCGAAAAGCGGCCCGTATCCACCGAGCAGATCGACGAAATGGCCGACAAAATCGAATCCACTCTGCAAAACTCCCTCGAGCGCGAGGTCACGACGACTGCCATCGGCGAAAAGGTCATGGAGCTTTTGAAGGACGTCGATGAGGTGGCCTACGTGCGCTTCGCCTCGGTATACCGCCAGTTCACCGACGCGACCACCTTCATAGCCGAGGTAAATAAGCTTCTCGTTGACAGGGGCTGAAATTTGAAAGGACTGTTTTAATGGCAATATTAAGATGCTCGTTTTTTTCGTCATATCTTTCCAACGAAACCTGCTTCATCGTTATTCTCCCCGACAAGAGGCTGCGGCCTCTTAAAGCGCTGTATCTGCTGCACGGCTACAAGCAGCAGTTTTCCTCGTGGCTGGAGCAAACCTCAGTGGCCCGCTACGCGGCGGGCAGAAATCTGGCCGTCATTATGCCCGACGGCGGGCGCAGCTTTTATACCGACATGAAGATGACAGGCGAGCATTACCAAACCTACATCACCCGCGAGCTGCCGCATTTTGTCAAAACGCAGCTCGGCATCGACCCTCCGCGCGAGGACACGGCCATCGCCGGGCTTTCGATGGGCGGGTACGGCGCGCTCAAGATCGGCCTTTCCAACCCGGAAGCCTACGGCCTTATCGGGGCCTTTTCGCCCGCCTGCGACGTTATAAAGATTGCCGAAAACAACCCCACCCTAACAAAGGTGCTTTGCGGCGACGAACCCGTCGAGGGCAGCAAGCACGACCTTCGCCGCCTTGTGCGCGACCTTGACGGCGCGCCCGACAGGCCGCGCATAATCCACCGCTGCGGCGACAACGATTTTATGCTCGACGAAAACCGCGCCTTTGCCGCCTTCATGAAGGAGCGGCCCATAGAGTACGACTACCGCGAGGAGCCCGGCGGCCACGAGTGGGAGCTTTGGGATAAGTGGGTAAAGGAATTTATTGAAAATTTTTGATAAGCGGTGTCAGCGCGCAATATCGCCTCATAAGCTGTTATGAGGTGATATTTTTATGCCAACGATTTATCTCAGCCCTTCGGGGCAGGAGTCAAACGCCTACGTAAACGGCGGCAGCGAGGAATATTACATGAACCTCATCGCCGACGCGATGCTCCCTTACCTGCAATCCAGCGGCATACAGTACGTGCGCAACACAAAAAGTATGTCGGCGGCGCAATCCATAGCCGCCTCCAACAGCGGCAGATACGACCTCCATCTCGCCATACACTCGAACGCCGCCCCCGAAGGGCAGTACGGCACTAAGCGCGGGGTGGTGGTCTATTACTACCCCAGAAGCGCGAGCGGCCGCCGCGCGGCGGAAATCTTTGCCGACAATATGCGCTCCATTTACCCCGAGCCGTCGCTCGTGCGGGCCGAAAGCACAACGACTATCGGCGAGGTGAGCAAGACCCGCGCTCCAGCCGTGTTCATGGAAATAGGCTACCACGACAATACCGCCGACGCGAACTGGATAAAGGCCAACATTGAAAACATCGCCAAAAACCTTGTGCTGTCGCTGACGGATTACTTCGGCATACCCTTCATCGCCGCGACTCCGGCGCGGCCCGCCATTGTGCGCACGTCCTACGGCAACCTTAATCTGCGTCGCCGCCCCGACCTTGCCTCGCCGATAATCGCCCGTATGCCGCGCGGCGCGAGGGTAAACGTCCTCGGCGAGTGGCAGGGCTGGGCCGTGGTGCGCTACGGCGCGAATACCGGCTATGCCGACACGCGATATCTGGAATTTTTGTAGGGCCGAATATCAGCGCGAACGCAAAAATCCGCTCGTTCGAGCGGATTTTTGCCTTGGCCTATCGGCGGTTAAAAGCCCTGACGCCTCCAATAGGCTTGATTTTTCCGTTATCCACAATTATCGCCCCGCCCTCGGGCGCGGCGGCGTATACCGTTTTGCCCCGCTCCGCGAGTACGCGCCGAATGGCGTTATCCTGCGCCTCGGTTCCTTCGTAATGCGGCTCGAAGTAAAAATCCTTTATATACGGAAGGCCCTCGCAATACTTAAACTCGGGATAATCCTTGTCGGGAGAGAGATGGTATTCGGCCAACTGAATGAGCGCGCCCGCGCTGCAGCCCATAACAACGCCGTCGCGGCGCGCCAGCGCGTCGTATAAGCCGAACTCCTTTATCCGCTCCATCATTTTGTCGGGCAGGCCGCCGAGGAAATAAACAATATCGGCCGCTTTGATTTTTCGCGCGGCCGATTGCTTGGTATCGGCAAAGTAGTTGATAAAGCCGATATTGTCCTCCGAAACGCCGTAGGCCGCGAAGCCCCGCGTGATTTCGGCGTAATATTTGCCGTTCTTCCTGCCGTAGAGCGCGTCCCAGTCCGCCGGCGACTTTACGCGGCCCTCCCTGAACGAGAACGCGACCACCGCGACCGAATACCCCGGCCTTATATAATTCTTCAATTCGCCATAGAGCCACGGCGCGTCTACGTCATATCCTTCAAGCAAAATGTTAATCATAGCTTTACCCCATGTGTGCCTCGGCTATTTTTACAATCCGAGTATCAGCGACGCAAATTGGAAATATATCAAAAGCGAAATTGCGTCCACGATGGTAGTTATAAACGGACTGGCCATAACGGCGGGGTCGAAACCGAGCTTTTTCGCGAGCATCGGCAGAGTACAGCCCACAAGCTTTGCCACGCAGACCGTAAACACAAGCGTAAGGCAGACGACAAGCGCAACGGTGAGGGTTATGTCGGCGTTATGCATTACCAAGCGGTCAAAAAGCATGAGCTTGGCAAAATTCGCCAACGCGAGGGCAAGGCTGCAACAGAGCGCGACGCGCAGCTCCTTCCATATCACGGTCGGCATATCGCTGAAATTTATCTCACCAAGCGAAATACCGCGAATGACCGATACGCTGGCTTGGCTGCCGGAGTTGCCGCCGGTATCCATTATCATGGGGATAAACGCGCTCAGAGCCATCTGCGCGGCGAGGGCCTCCTCGAACGAGGTTATAATCATACCTGTGAAGGTGGCGGAAATCATAAGCAGCAGCAACCACGGTATGCGGCTTTTGAAGCTTTCAAACACGCCGGTTTTCATATACGGCTTGTCCACGGGCAAAATGGCGTTCATCAGCTCGATATCCTCGGTCGCTTCCTCTTGGATAACGTCCATAACGTCGTCAACGGTGACGATGCCCACAAGGCGATGCTCCTCGTCCACGACGGGCATTGCCGCGAGGCCGTATTTTGTGAAGTTCTGGGCGACAAGCTCCCGGTCGTCCACGGTGAACGCGCAGACAACGTTGGCCTCCATAACGTCGCGGACAAGCTCCTCCTCGGCGGAGAGGATAATATCCTCAATGGTTATCTGCCCAAGCAGCACCGCGCCGTCGTTGACTACATAGCAGTTGCTGATGGTTTCCTTATCCACGCCGACACGGCGTATGCGCTTTATCGCGTCGGCTATGGTCATATCGGGCCGAAAGGAAAGGTACTCCGTGGTCATTATGCTTCCCGCGCTGTCCTCGGGGTACTTCAGTATTTCGTTTATCTGCTTGCGGGTTTCGGTATCGGCTTGGCGAAGTATCCGCTTGACGACGTTCGCGGGCATTTCCTCAACAAGGTCCACGGCGTCGTCCACGTACATCTCGTCAAGGACCTCCTTAAGCTCGCTGTCGCTGAACGAGCGGATAAGAAGCTCCTGCGCGTCGTCGTCCATTTCGACGAAGGTTTCGGCCGCCTGCTCCTTCGGCAGAAGGCGGAACAGTATGGGCAGATTTTCCTCGCTAAGCTCGTCGAATATAAGCGCCACGTCCGCCGGCTGGAGAGTGACAAGAATGTCCTTAACGGCGGAGTATTTTTTTTCTTCCGTCAAATTAAGCAGAGTTTTTGCTATATCCTCAAATTCCGTTGTCACGTCTTATTCCTCCTATCTATGTAAGCAAGCGCCTTTACATAAGGTGAGGACGCCGCGGAATTGTTCCGCCGACACAAAAGGACCATTCTTGCGGAACAGTCCTTTCAGCTATGTTCTTAATGGTTTCAGTCGGCAAAATTCGAGGCGATAAGCGCGTCCAGAGCGTCAACGGCCTCCTGCTCGTCGGGGCCGTCGGCCTCGATGAGAATTGTCGTGCCTCTCGTCACGCCGAGGGAAAGCACGCCAAGCAGGCTTTTCGCGTTGATTTTGCGGTCGTCCTTACTTACCAGAATGCTGGATTTGAACTCGTTGGCCTTTTGAATAAAAAACGTTGCCGGACGAGCGTGCAGCCCAACCTGATTTTGAACGACAATCTCTTTCGATACCATTGTGATTCTCCTTTTTAGATTATTACGTTAAGCATTAATCAAAAATGTTGCTTTTATTTTACTACTTTTTTATAGATTAGTCAACCCTATATATATAGTAAAATTCATCCTTTTTGAGTGTTATTTTTGTTGATTTTTGCTATATTACCTATCGAGATACGTGCTTGGCACCCCTCCGACAATGAGGGTTTGGCCTATGGGAATTTCGGTCGAAATCTCCTCGCGGCGGGTGTGGAGCGGCAAAAACACCTCCACCTCGACGCTGACGCTGAGCAAAATGGTGTGGAGCGTTTGATTTATTCCCTGCGACGTAAATTCGTGGCGCACCTGCACGTTTACGACGTTTATCGGCAAATAGTGTACCTTCAGCTTCGGCCCCGCCCCGCGAAAGGTTTCTATCCCGAGAAGCACGTTCAGCGGAACCTCGGTTTCGAGCACCTTTTCTTCGAGCTCTGTGCCTATCTCGTCGTCGAAGTGGGCTATCATACTGTCGATTTTAGCGGTATCCGCCGTGACCGACGCCACGGCTCCGTTGTTGTCGAAGCGCATATTGACTAAGCTGCCGTAGGTGAGGCCGTTGATTTCCATGTAATTCAAAATGGCCTCGTCTACCTCCGCGCTGGCGATGGTGCGAACCGCCGCGCCCACAAGCTTATTCATTCTCGGCACGGCGCGGGCAATAACAAAAGCGCAAAGCGCCGCGAGTGTCAGCGTCGTGATGAGCAGCGCGGCGCGCAGGCGGGCGAACCTTTTCACGGGCTTCGGCGGCGGCGGCTCGACGGTGAACAATCTCATAAGGCGGCCTCCCTCAATTAATAATATTTGCGCCGCGCTCAAAAGTTGATGAATTTTTTATTAAATAATGGACAAATCGCTTGCAAATAATATACTTCTATGATAATATAGGGTAAGAAAGGTATGGGTGATTTCATGTCTAAAGAAAAAGCTCAAGCGCAGCAGCACATTACCTCCATCGGCGGCAGCGCCATCATGGAGGGCGTTATGATGCGCGGCCCAAAGGAGATTGCCTCCGCCGTCCGCACTCCCTCGGGCGAGATTGTGGTCGATAAGAGGCCGATAAGCAGTTTGGTAACAAAATATCATGTTAATAAAATCCCGATACTTCGGGGCGTTTTCGCGTTTTTCGACTCGCTTATATGCAGTATGCGCTCCCTTATGTGGAGCGCGGAGTTCTTCGACCTCGAGGATGACACGGCGGAGCCGTCGAAGCTGGACAAATGGCTGACGGAAAAATTCGGCGACAAGCTAAAGGATTACATCATTTATTTTTCGGTTTTTGTTTCGGTGATTTTTTCGGTGGCCCTGTTCTTCATTCTGCCTAACCTTGTGGCGGGGCTTATCCACCACGTTATTAAAAGCAACGTGCTGATGACGCTCATCGAAGGCCTTGTGCGCATAGGAATTTTCCTCGGCTACATTATCCTCGTTTCGCGCATGGAGGAAATAAAGCGCGTGTTCCAGTACCACGGGGCCGAACACAAAACCATTTTCTGTTACGAGGCGGGCCTCCCGCTGACGGTGGAAAACGCGCGAGGCATGGGCCGCCTGCACCCGCGCTGCGGCACAAGCTTTTTGGTGTTCGTGATGATAATAAGCATAATTCTGTTCTCGTTCATTTCGTGGGACAACATTTTTATCCGCATAGGGCTGCGGCTTCTGCTGCTCCCGGTCGTGGCGGGCATATCCTACGAGATAATCCGTTGGGCCGGCCGAAGCCAAAACCCGCTCGTCCGCCTTATCTCTAAGCCCGGCATGATGCTCCAAAAAATCACCACCCAAGAGCCGGACGACTCGCAGCTTGAGGTGGCAATCGCCTCGATGAAGGCCGTGCTGACGGGCAATCCCGAGGACGACAAGTGGTAAGCCTGCGCGAGGCCGCGAAGCGGCTCAAACGCTCCGACACGCCGCTGCTCGACGCCCGCGTGCTGCTTTCGCACGTACTCGGGCGGGACGCGGCGTTTGTCTTTCGCCCCCTCACCCCCGACGAGGAGGCCCGCTTCGACGCTCTGCTCGCCCGCAGAGAGGCCGGAGAGCCGGTGGCCTATATCGTCGGCGAAAAGGAATTTATGGGCCTGCCGTTTCGCCTGAACAAGGCGACGCTTATCCCTCGGCCCGACACCGAAACCCTTGTGGAATACCTTATCGAGGCTTACAAGGGGCAAAGCCCGCGCGCGCTCGACCTCTGCTGCGGCAGCGGCTGCATCGGCATTTCACTTTGCCGGTATCTTCCGGGCGCGACGGTCGTTCTCGCCGACGTTTCGCCCGAGGCTCTCGACGCCGCAAGCGAAAACCTTAGCCTTCATTCCCTCGGGGGCAGGGCAGAGGTTAAGCGGCTGGACGTGTTCTCGGACGGCTTCGGCGAGGGGTACGACATTGTTGTATCGAACCCGCCCTATATCCCCTCCGCCGAGGCTGCCGCGCTCGACGTGGCCCGCTGTGAGCCGATTTTGGCGCTTGACGGCGGCGAAACAGGGCTCGATTTTTACCGCGCAATAACGCCGAAGGCCTTTGACGCCCTAAAAAGCGGCGGACGGCTGGTATACGAAACGGGCTATGACCAAAGCGGCGCGGTGGCCGCGATTTTGACGGAGAACGGTTTTACGGATATTGTTATAAAAAAGGACTACGGCGGCAACTGCCGCATGGCGGCGGGCCTGAAGCCGTGAGGATAAAAGCATGAACGCCGTTTTGCACTTCGATTTTGAACTGCTCAATTTAATACAGACAATCCACGGCGAGTTTCTCGACAGGCTCATGGTTGCGCTGACCTACCTCGGCAGCTTGGGCCTGCCTTGGCTTGTGGCCGTGATTATACTTGTTATGCGGCGCGATACGCGCAGGCTGGGGCTTGTGATTTTGTTTTCGATGGGGATAGGGCTTCTTCTCGGCTCGGTTGTGCTGAAGCACCTTGTCCTTCGCGAACGGCCCTTTAACTCCCCGGCGGCGATTTTCACCCTGCGCGACCTGCTCATCACTCCCCCGCTCGACCGCTACTCCTTCCCGTCGTCGCACAGCATTACCTCGTTTGCCGCGGCCACGGGCATAGCCCTCAAAAGCAGGCGTTGGGGAGCGGCGGCGCTGGCTCTTGCCGCGCTTATATCATTCAGCCGCGTATATCTGTACGTCCACTTTCCCACCGACGTTATCGCCGGCGCGCTGATAGGCGCGTTGTGTACCTTCGCCGTGTGGAACATCGCGGACTTTATAAAGCGTAAGCACGACGAAAAAGCGGCTCGAAGTTAGGCTTCGGGCCGCTTATCTTATGCGCCTATGCGTTATTATTTAAGCACGTAAAGCTTTACCCCCTCGATTACGCCGAGCTCGAGGGCTTTTTTATGCGTTCTGACAGGCAGATCTATGCGGCCGAGCTCCTCGAGGGCGCTCCCGGTATCCTGTATCACAAGGGTGTCGCTGCCGCCGTCGGGATAGACGGCCAACACTTTTGTGCCGATGGGATATTTTGCCAATACCGAGGCCGGAACCGCAAGCGAACGCCCGGGCTTCAATTTATCGCCGCCCGCGCCGTACTCGGAATTGCCGCATATATGCTCGCCGTCCCACTTTTCAAGGCAGTAGTGGCTCATGTCGAAGGTTCCTATGTAATCGCCCCTTCTCGGGCAGGAGCAGAGCAGTATCAAAATGGCGAACACCGCGATGAGCGCCGCCCTTTTCCTTTTTTGCATATTTTCCCCCTCAAAGGCACGAGCAAGCTCTCGGCCGTCAATCCTTCGGAATATCTATCAGCAGCGTTCCGCTGTCGAAGGTTATCTCGCCGACCTCGTCGGCAAGCTCGTTGCTTATCCAAATCGGGCGGAAAAGCTCGATTTTGGCGTTTTCAAGCGGGTACTTAAAGCCGCGCAGCGTAAGGCCCGCGACGGGCGAAAGCGGAACGAGCGAAACGGTGCGCCCCGGCGGGCCGCTTATTTTTTCGCCGTTTTCGGCGAGGTAAAGCGTGTTGTGGCCGTCGGCGATAACGGCGCGAACGCCAAGGCGGCGCAGGGGTTCGAGCATACCGAGATTTGCCATCACATGGTCGAGCCTCGTGCCTGTGGCCGCGAGGAAAAGTAAATCGTCAAAGCCGCGCTTATGCGCCTCGAGCGCGGCGGTATATGTGTCGCTGTAGTCCTTCTCTCTCGGCAGGGCGACGACGTTTTCTCCCTTTGGCGCTTCGCCCGTGAAGGAGTCGAAATCGCCGACGATAAGGTCGGGCGCGAGGCCCATTTTTTCGGCGTGGTAAAGGCCGCCGTCGGCGCAGATAACGTACCTGCCCCGCGCCATTTTCGCGGCGGCGGCGTAGTCGTCAACGGAACCCGCGCAGATTATGACAGCTTTTTTCGTCATTTCTCCAGCCCCTTAAACCTGCGCACCGCAAGGGCCGGGTCCTCGGCCCGATAGACCGCGCTGCCCGCGACGATTACGTTCGCCCCGGCGGAGGTTATCTCGCCGAGGTTTTCAAGCGTTATGCCGCCGTCAACCTCTATATCCACTTTCCTCTCGCCGAGCACGGCGCGGAGGTCGGCCACCTTTTTCGTCATCGCGGGGATAAACTTCTGCCCGCCAAAGCCGGGATTCACCGTCATAATGAGCGCCATGTCAAGGTCGTCAAGCACATAACGAAGCGCACTGATATCCGTGGCGGGATTGAGGGCCGCCCCGGCCCTTTTGCCGAGGGAGCGGATGTGGCTCAACGTGCGCTGAAGATGGCGGGCCGCCTCGGCGTGGACGGTGATTATGTCCGCCCCGGCCTCGGCGAAGGCATCGACGTATTTGTCGGGCTCCGCCACCATAAGGTGGCAGTCAAAAATCAGCGACGAACTCGCCCGCAGGGCCTTAACCACCGGCGGGCCGACTGTAATGTTCGGCACAAAGCAGCCGTCCATAACATCGATATGAAGGTAATCCGCCCCGGCGCGTTCGACAAGGCGCACGCTTTCGCGAAGTGCGCCGTAGTCGGCGGCCAGTATGGACGGAGAAAGCTTGATATACATTCCCTTGCCTCCCTTAGGAGCTATTTTTGCTCCCACTCCTTGATATTTTTCAGTATTTCGTAAAGCTCCCTATAGCTTTTGCAGCGGCTTTCGGCAATCTCGCCCGAGGCGGCGGCCTCAAGCACGGCGCAGCCCGGCTCGGCGATATGGCGGCAGCCACGGAAGCGGCAGCGGCCCTCAAGCCGCGCCATTTCGGGGAAAAGCAGCCTTAGCTCGTCGGCCTTGACGTCCTCTATTTCAAGGCGCGAAAAGCCCGGCGTGTCGAAAATATAGCCGCGCCCGGTGGGTATAAGCTCCACGTGACGGGTGGTGTGCCTGCCGCGCTCTATTTTGCTGACGGCCCCGACGGCAAGCTCGCGGCCCGTCAGCAGGCTTAATAGGCTGCTCTTGCCTACGCCGCTGAGCCCCGCGAAGGCCGCCGTTTTGCCGGCTATCATGTCGGCAAGCCTATCAACTCCGCCGCCGCCCGCGGCACAGACCGCGACGGTTTTATACCCA
>CANRER010000045.1 GCA_947629615.1 uncultured Clostridia bacterium
AACAAACTTTTTTCAAAAAGCACTTGACATATTTTTATTTTATGTTATAATTATTATGTTACTATATGCGGTTACTTTTCCGTTGTAGCTGCGAGGGGAGGGTTAAAGATGTCTGAGGTTAGAGTCAAAGAGAATGAGTCTTTAGATAGTGCCCTTAGAAGGTTCAAGCGTTCGTGCGCTAAGGCCGGCGTGATCTCCGAGGTTCGCAAAAGAGAGCATTACGAAAAGCCCAGCGTAAGGCGCAAGAAGAAGTCCGAAGCGGCCCGCAAGCGGAAATTCAAATAAATCAATATTTGAAGCATCGACGCCCACATACAGCCTTATGTATGTGGGCGGTGTTGTATATTTTTGAGGTGTGTCGATGACAATAAGAAGGATGTACCCCACCGAGTGCGGCAAGCTGGCAAAGCTGCTCTACACGTCGGTGCATACGCTTTGCACAAATGATTACACCCCCGAGGAGCTGGAGGCTTGGGCGCCGCTCAACATGGACATGAAAAAGTTCCGGCTTTCCCTTATGCGCAGCCTTAATCTTGTCATGGTGGACAGGGGCGAGATAGTCGGCTTTGTCTGCGTGGAGGGCGACGGCTATGTGAACCGCCTGTTCACCCGCCCCGACTATGTTCGCCGCGGAGTGGCCACCGCCCTTATGGACAGGGTTGAGGACTGGGCGAGGAAGCGCCGCCTTGGCAGGGTGCGCCTTGCCGCGAGCAAAACGGGCCGCCCGTTTTACCTTAAGCGAGGCTATCATGTGGCCGGAGCCGAAAGGGTGACGCGCCGGGGCGTGGAGTTTGAAAACCAGATAATGGAAAAATATCTTTAACGGAGGATAGCGATGGTTAAGCTGGGGAACGACTGGGACGAGGTTATCGGCGGCGAATTTAACAAGGACTACTACCTGCGTCTGCGCGGCTTTTTGAAGGACGAGTACGCCCGAGGCGAGGTTTATCCCGATATGTACGATTTGTTTTCGGCGCTTAAGGTAACGTCCTACAGGGCGACAAAGGTCGTTATACTGGGGCAAGACCCCTACCACGAGCCGGGGCAGGCGCACGGAATGTCGTTTTCGGTGCGGCCCGGAGTGCCGGCTCCGCCCTCGCTTATGAATATATATAAGGAGCTTCGCGATTCTCTCGGCTGCTTTATACCGAATAACGGCTACCTTATGCCGTGGGCGCGGCAGGGAGTGCTACTGTTGAACAGCGTGCTGACCGTGAGAAGGGGAGAGGCCAACTCCCACCGAGGCATGGGCTGGGAAACCTTTACCGACAAGGTTATAACCGAACTGAGCGCGCGGCGCGACCCGGTGGTTTTCCTGCTTTGGGGCGGCAACGCCCGCAAAAAAGCCGAGCTTATAGATACCTCGCGCCACTTTGTTTTCGAGGCTCCGCACCCGAGTCCGCTTTCCGCGAACCGTGGCTTTTTCGGCTGCGGGCATTTCAGAAAGGCCAACGAGGCCCTTATCAGCGTGCTGAAATCGCCCATAAACTGGCAAATTCCGAATATTTAGCATAAAATCGCCCGCTCCGCAAACAATACTCTTGAAGAAATCAGAAAGAAGGTATTGACTGTGGACTATGTAAAAGCGTTCATCGTGGGCGGGCTGATATGCGTTGTCGGGCAGATAGTTATCGACAAAACAAAGCTGACGCCCGCAAGGCTGCTCACGGGCTACGTTGTGGGCGGAGTGCTGCTTTCGCTTGTGGGCGTGTATAAGCCCTTGGTAAAATTTGCAGGCGCGGGCGCGAGCGTTCCGCTGCTCGGCTTCGGCCATGCCCTGTTCGAGGGCGTGAAGAAGGGGATAGGCGAGAACGGCTTCCTTGGTATATTCACCGGCGGCCTTTCCGCCACCGCCGGAGGTATTGCAGCCGTGGTGCTGTTCGCGCTGATTGCGTCGCTTGTGGCAAAGCCCAAAATGAAATAATTCGGCGACATAGAAAATCCGCTCATATGAGCGGATTTTCGTGTTTTATGCAGTAAAGGCCCCTATACGGCGGCGCGCTGTGTAGACATTATCCACAAGATTATGCTTTCGCCTTTGTGCATAAAGGAGAAATCCTTTGAGATGAGCGACACATCATTGACAAAGCCGCATTATAGGTATATAATGGTTATATTAAATGTAAACTGGATAAATATGCCGTGAACAAGCCTCGGCATATACTGCTGGCCCGCAATCATAATGCGGACTTAAAACCATCAAAAAAGGAGAGGGTATAATGAAAAAGGTGAAACACAGAGCGGTATCATTTATGGCGGCGGCGGCAATGCTCTTTTCGTGCATACCGGCGTTTTCCTACTATGAGCTCGCGACAGACGAGCTCAACGGCCTTTCGTCCCGCGAGGTAGGTATGCGCGTCGCGGAGGAGGGCATGGTTCTCTTAAAGAATGACAATCAGGCTCTTCCTCTTAAAAAAGGCGACACCGTAGCCGTATTCGGCATTAACCAGATAGACTACATACCCGGCGGCGGCGGCAGCGGCGATGTGAAGTCGGAATATTATACTAACCTGATAGACGGCCTTGAGCAGAACGGCAGTGTAACCGTCTACGATGGCCTGCGATCTATCTATCAGAAAGAATACGATAACTATTGGAGTACCGACAAGCGCACCTACGCCTACGGCTCTAAGCAGGGCGCCGTTATAATGTACTGGGGCGAAAAGGCCATAACGGATAAACAGGTGGCCGACGCGAGAGCGGCCGCCGACACCGCAATTATAACCATAGGCCGCCCTGCGGGGGAGGATAAGGACCGCAGCAACAGCAAGGGCGACTTCTTATTAAGCGATAAAGAGAGCAGTATGATAACGAAGGTAAAAAATGCGGGCTTCAAAAAGATTATAGTTGTCCTCAACGTTGCCGGCGTTACCGATACCACATGGTTTGATGGCATCGACGCGGCCCTTGTGGTCTATTTCCCGGGCATGGACGGCGGCCGCGCTATGGCCGACGTGCTCTGCGGCGACGCTTACCCCTCGGGTAAGCTGGTGGATACCTGGGCCAAAAAATGCGACGACTATGCCTCATCACCCTATTTTGGCGCCAAAACATATACCAAATACGAGGAAGACATCTTTGTCGGCTACCGCTATTTTGAAACCGTGCCGGGAGCATACGACAAGGTCAATTACGAATTTGGCTACGGTTTGTCATATACAGACTTTGAAGTAAGCGACGTTTCGGTTACTCATGACGACAAGAACATCACGGTTTCCGCGAATGTTAAGAATATAGGCGATACGTACAAGGGCAAGGAAGTGCTTCAGGTCTATTACGGCGCGCCTGAAGTAAAACTCACCCAACCCAAGAAGGAGCTGGCCGCCTTTGCTAAGACAAAGGAGCTTGCTCCCGGCGAGGCTCAGCGCCTCACGGTTTCCTTCCCGATAACGGACATGGCGAGCTACGACGACGTGGGCAAGACCGGCCACGAGGCCGCCTATGTGCTGGAAGCGGGCGACTATAATATCTATGTGGGCACCTCCGTGCGAAAATGCACCCTTGAGGGCAAATACAACGTGCCCGAGACCATTGTTACTGAGCAGCTTGCTCACCGCCTTGTGCCTGACACCAGCCTTCTAAAGCAGAGAATGAAATCGGACGGAACCTTCGAGACGCTGACGGCCACTACCGCCGCGCCGAGAACCCCCGACAAGTACGAGAAGCTCTACACAAGCAACCCCACCTCCGACGACAAATTTATTACCTTCAACGAGGTCAGCAGGGACCACTCTCTTCTTCCGGCCTTTGTCAACCGCCTTACCGACGACGAAATGGTTCGGCTTGTGGGTTGCGTCGAGGAGGATAAGGCGCATGGCCACCGCACCGGCGTCGGTGACATTCCGTCCTTGGGCGTGCCGCTGGTGGGCTCGACCAACGGCCCCGCCGGATTACAGTATAACGTCCCCGACGACGACCCCGACAAGAAGACCGACCCCGACCAGACCAATCCCGAAAAGAACGCCACCTTCTTCCCCTGCGCCACAATGCAGGCCTCAACATGGAACACCGAGCTGATAGAGCTTTTGGGCAAGGCCATAGGCCTGGAGGGCGCGCACTTCGGCTTTGACCTCCTGCAGGCGCCCGGAATGAACATCCACCGTCATCCCCGCGGTGGACGCAACTTTGAGTATTTTTCCGAGGATCCGTATATAACCGGAAAGATGGGCATTGCCCTGACTAACGGTCTTCAGAGCGAGTATGTGGGCGCGCAGCCCAAGCACTTTGCGCTTAACAATCAGGAAACCGACCGCTGGCATAATAACAGCGTATGCTCCGAGCGCGCCATCCGCGAGATATACCTAAAGGGCTACGAGATGGTGGTCAAGGAGGCGCACCCCTGGTCGATGATGTCCGCCTATGACAAAATAAACGGCACCCACAGCACCGAAAACTATGAGTTGCTCACCGAAATACTCAGAAACGAGTGGGGCTTCGACGGCTTCGTAATGACGGACTTCTACGCTGAAACCACACACACGGGAGAGATTGCGGGCAGCACCGACCTCCGCGCTCCGTTCAGCACCGTGAAGCCTAACGAGCTCAAATCAAGTCTTGCGAGCGGCAAGCTCCAGCGCTGGGAGCTCCAGCGCGCGTCGGAGAACATTCTCCGCTACGTTCTTCGTACCAAGGACGGCGTAGCGCTTCAGACTACTCCCTTTAATTATCAGCTTGACTTCGGCTTCACAAGCCGCGCGGCCTTGACCGACGGTTCCATTCTGCTCTCGGAGAGCCTCTCCGTAACAGAGTTCATGCAGTCCATAGTCGATAAATACAATCAGAAGTATGAGCTCCTTTACAAGGACGCGGACGGCAAGGAGAGCACCATAGCCAGCTATAACGTCAACCTGGACGGAAAGATAGAATGTGATAAAGACACACAGGTCAGCGCGGGCATGACGCTCCGCGTCCGTTCCGAGGATGATTCGGTTGACGAGAAATACCCAATCGCCATCGGCTCGCTCTCCCTTAAGCGGCCCGTCCGCGCCTCCGCGACCGAGCAAGGGAATCCTCCCGAAAATACGGTGGACAGCGTTCTGACAACACGCTGGTCAGCATACATTAACGCAAGTAAGACAAGCGAAAACTTTGGCAACTGGATAGAGGTGGATCTGGGAGATATTTATAATCTCAGCAGCTTATCACTTTTTTGCTACAGGAACAAAGAGTGCAGCTTTACCTATGACGTATGGGCCAAGGCTTCCAACGAGGTCTGGGACGATGACGTTACCAAGGGCAAGGATTTTGCGAAAAACGGCTATGAGCAAATTTTATCCGCCGGCAAGACCGTCAAGGGCGACAAGGCCAGCGTGCAAAAGCTCAGCGGTCAGGCGAGATATATTGTTATAAAAGTCAACTCATCCGACAATACCAAGGCCAAAGCTCCGTCCATATACGAGCTTGAGGTAAACGGCTGGAAGCTCACCTCGGAGGTTTACGCCATAGACCATGAAAGCAAGACCATAACGATGCCCGCATATACCACTGTCGCCGAGGCCGAAAAGAATCTGAACCTTGAGGGTAAAGCCTCGCTGGATATAGACAGCAGAGGCCCCTATGTCGGCGACAGCATAGCCATTGTGGACGATTTAGGCGAAAAGGCCGCCGTATACAGCGTGAACGCCACCGCCGTGGGCGAGGCCTATGGCAGGTTAGATTTTGCAGACGGTCTTAAGCCGGAGGCTACCTCCTCCGCCGCCGACCATGATTCCGCCCTCGCCGTTGACGGCGACGACGAAACCTTCTGGCAGGCGAAAAATCCCGGAAGCGGCGAAAGCCTCACCGTTTCCCTCGACGACCCCTGCTACGTGGAGCGCGTCCGCGTCTACATGGGTGATTACGCCGCACCGTACTCCGTATACTACGGTAAGGGCGACGAATGGGTAAAGGCCGCCGACTGTGGCGGCAGCGAGCCCGAAACAGACCTTGGCGGCGTAAGCGCAGACAAAATCAAGATAGAATTTACCGGCGTAGGAAGCGGCGACTACGCTCGGCTCTACAGCCTCAACGTCTACGGAGCCCTCTTTGCCGACTACGCCCGTGAAAGCGTATATCTCACCGACATGGACGAAAAAAGCATCTCCGTGGGCTGGGGCGTGCCCACTCCCGACAGGACGATTGACAATAATCCCATAACTCTTGGCGGCAGGGTGTACGAAAAAGGCCTCGGCCTTCACGCCGACAGCGAGGTAGTATATGAGCTGAACGAAAACTACTACAGATTTACCGCCGTTATCGGCAAGGACGATGAGAGCGCAGGCAACGGAGACGGCGGCACGTTTATGGTTTACGGCACAGGCGACGACGGCAAGGAGAAACTACTGTTCGAGCAAAACATACCCTCTTCAGATAAGCCCGGTTTCGTCGATATAGACATCTTCGGCATTAAAGAGCTCAGGCTCGTTACAAATACAGGCGGAAACGCGGACGGCGACCATACCGATTGGGCTTCTCCCTTGCTTTGGGGCGTCACCCGCGACATTTCCACCGGCGGCGACTGGCTTGTGGAGGCTTCGACCGGCGTGGGCAAATATGTGCGCATAGCGCATAGTAACGGCGACGTCGTTCCCGAGTCCTTCTATTCCACGCTAACCTATCTTGATTCGAACGGAGAGGCAATTTCCGCCGAAACCGAGGGCTTCGCCGCCACCGGAAGCTCTACGGTGCAGGAGCTTAATGACTGTGTGCCCGAAGGAGCTGCCTTTACCCTGCTGGAGGTTTGGACCTCTGCGGGCGAGCTCATAGGCTCCGGCCTTATAAACACGGGTGAGGCGGGTTCCGCTAAGGACGATAATTTCGACTATATATCCGATATACCGGCTGAATCCATAACACAGGGCTGGGAGGGTATGACCCCCGGCATCAACGCTTCGATAGCCGGCGGCGGCCGCGGCATCATGGTAAACGGCGTCGCCTACAAAAAGGGCCTGGGCCTCCACGCCGACAGCGAGGCGGTCTATAACCTTGACGGCAACTACTTCCGCTTTACCGCCGTTATAGGCATTGATGACGAGGTCAACAGCGAAAATCCCGACGGAAGCCGTGACGGCGCAACATTCCGCGTATATTCCACTGACTCCGAAGGTGAAGATAAGCTCTTGTACGAAAAGCACATCGCCGCTCCCGGAACGGCTCAAACCGTTGACGTCAACGTTTCCGGCGTCAAGCTGCTCCGCCTGGAGACCGACATGGGCGCGAACAACACTCAGGACCACACAGACTGGGCTGACGCCAAGCTCTACTTTATTCCCGAGACGCCCGAGCTCTTTGTCACCGGAAATACCGTCAAAGTGATAAACGCCCCCGAGGGCAGCGAGCTCATTGCGGCCGTTTATAAGAAGGGTATGCTCGTTGACGTTATAACGACGGCCGCCGATCAGATAGACGAGATTTCCGTCGACGGACTCACGGATAAGGGCGATAAGGTCAGAGCCTACCTTTGGAACGCTAAGACAATGACCCCGCTCACAGATGCGTTGGAGATTAAATAACACATAATGCTGCGCTAAAGAGGCCGCCATCGGCGGCCTCTTTTTTACCGCACCGCGATAATGTGAACCTCCGCACGATTTTTTGGCCGCCTGCCTTCACGCTACGGAGCGAGTTTATAAAAAAATTTTTATTTTACCTGTTGTAATTTTTGTCAGACTGATATATAATAGTAGACAGAGATTTTCGTCAAAGGAGAATACCCATGAAGCTATACAACACTCTTACGCGGCAAAAGGAGGAGTTTGTTCCGATAACTCCCGGCGAGGTGAAGATGTATTCCTGCGGGCCTACGGTCTATAACTTCTTCCACCTTGGGAACGCCCGCCCCTTTATTGTTTTCGACTGCCTGCGGAATTTTTTGGAATATATCGGGTATAAAGTAACGTTTGTACAAAACTTCACCGACGTTGACGACAAGCTAATCAACAAGGCAAGGGAAGAGGGCTGCACCGTTAAGGAGATAGCCGACAAATACATAAAGGAATACTTTGTTGACGCCGAGGGCCTCGGCGTGAAAAGGGCAACGGTTCATCCCCGCGCCACCGAAAATATCGACGCCATAATCGATACCGTAAAGACGCTGATAGATAAGGGCCATGCCTATGAGGCGGACGGCGACGTGTATTTTTCGACGAAAAGCTTTAAGGACTACGGCAAGCTCAGCCATCAGCCGCTCGACGATTTGGAAAGCGGCGTACGCAAGGAGCTTGAACCCGGCAAGCGCGACCCTATGGACTTTGCTCTTTGGAAGAAGCGCAAGGACGACGAGATAGGCTGGGAAAGCCCTTGGGGAGTGGGCAGGCCCGGTTGGCATATCGAGTGCAGCGCTATGGCGAACCGCTATCTCGGCAAGACCATCGACATACACAGCGGCGGCTTCGACCTAATTTTCCCGCACCACGAAAACGAGATAGCGCAAAGCGAATGTGCCAACGGCGCACCCTTCGCGCACTATTGGCTGCATAACGGCTTTATAAATGTAAACAATGAAAAAATGTCCAAATCGTTGGGCAATTTCTTCACAATACGCGATATAGTGCAAAAATACGATTACGAGGTAATCCGCTTTTTCATGCTTTCGGCCCACTACAGAACGCCGATAAACTTCAGCGACGAGCTTATGGACGCGGCGAAGGCCGGCCTTGAAAGAATGTATAACTGCCTCGGCAATTTGGAGCATTTGGCGAAAACCGCTCAAGACGGCCCGCTTGACGAGGGTATCTGCGCCGCGATGGACGGCTTTAAGGAGCGCTTTATAGCCGCTATGGAGGACGACCTCAACACTGCCGGCGCTATATCCGTGCTGTTCGAGGCCGTGCGCTTTATCAATTCCGCAAAGGAAATGAGCGCCGCCGACATTGAACGCTGCGCCGATACGCTAAAGGAGCTTGGCGGGGTGCTCGGACTGCTGCAAAAGGAACGCAAGGCCGACATCAGCGCAGAGGTCGAGGCCCTTATAGCCGAACGCGCCGAGGCCCGCAAAAATAAGGATTGGGCTAAGTCCGATGAGATTCGCGACCGCCTTAAGAGCATGGGCGTTGTGCTGGAGGATACGCGCAGCGGCGTTAAGTGGCATATTGAAGCTTAGACGAAAAAATAACGGCATGGCTTTTGCCATGCCGTTAGGCGCGAAAGTGGGGCGGAGGGCTCAGATTTTGCCGAGCGGCCCGAGAATATCCATCATTTTATGATAGGTATCCATAAGCGCGGCGACCTTTTCCTTGAAGGCGGGCTCCAAATCGTCCGCCTCGGAAAGCGTTTCGATGAAATGCTTCAGGGCGTGTACGTCGGCGGCGCTGTCGGCGGCGTCGGTGTGAGTCCCCTTGCTTTGATACTCGCCGTGCTCCTTTACGTAGGACTGCTCGGCCTTGTAGATAACGTCGTCAAGCTTGCCCGCGGCGTGGAGCCTTTCAATCTCCTTTTCAACGTCCTCAAGCATGGGGTTGAAATCCTTGCCGGCCTTGGCGGCCTCGCGGAATTTTTTGAACACGCCCATAACTCCGTCAATAAAACCCATAACATTTTTCCTCCTTTGATTATATACTGTAACTTTATTATAGCACGCTCCGGGGCGACAGTCAAGTTTTTTTGTAAAAAACGGAAAAATCTCTTGACATATCGGGGAATAAGCGGTAAAATAAATACAGACAATTCAACAAAATAAAAATTTTGTTGAATTGGGGATAGGATTTTTTGAGGGGGAGGCTTTACGGCTATGGCTAAAAGCGTTTTCAAGGAGGACGACCTGCCGCGTTCCGCTAAAAGCTTTTTAAGCTACATGAGCAATATCAAAGGCAAATCCGACAAAACCGTTCACGAATACTACTACGACCTCCGCACGTTTTTCAGATTTATGAAATGCTCACGCGGCCTCGCTGATTTTGATAAATTTGATGAAATCGACTGCTCGGATATCGACGACGCTTTTCTTCGCGGCATCACTCTTGACGATATGTACGAATTCCTTACATATACTAACCGTCTGCGCGACAATAACGCAAACTCACGCGCCAGAAAGGTTTCGTGCCTGAAAAGCTACTTTAATTACCTTTCCACAAAGGCCGGCGTGCTTGAGGTCAATGTCACCAAGGAGCTTGAATCGCCGAAGCTGCCGGCGCGGCTGCCCACTTATCTCACGCTTGACGAAAGCAAATGCCTGCTTGAGGCCGTTGACGGCGAATTTAAGGCGCGTGATTACTGCATTATACTGCTGTTCCTAAATTGCGGTATGCGCTTAAGCGAGTTGGTCGGCATAAATACGAACGATATTTCGGGCGATAAACTAACAGTTATCGGCAAAGGAAATAAACAGCGCACAATATACTTAAATTCGTCCTGCGTTGAGGCTATAAACGAATATTTGAAGGTTCGCCCGAAGGACAACCTGAAGGACAGGAACGCTTTGTTTTTGAGCAAGCAAAAATCGCGCATTTCCAATAACATGGTTTATAAAATGGTGCAGAAAAATCTGCTGCGCGCGGGGCTTGACCCGAGCCGATACTCGCCGCATAAGCTGCGGCACACGGCGGCCACGCTGATGTATAAGCACGGCAACGTCGATGTTCGCGCCCTGCAAGAGATACTCGGCCACGAGCAGCTTTCCACAACGCAGATATACACCCACGTGGACGAGGAGGAGCTTCGCGACGCAATCGAGCGCAATCCTCTCGCCGATTTCAAGAAAGACTAACTATGAAAAGTCAATAGGAAAATGAAAAAAAGTTAGGGAAAAAAGGGGATGTAAAGAAACGCAT
>CANRER010000046.1 GCA_947629615.1 uncultured Clostridia bacterium
TGCCATGCGTTTCTTTACATCCCCTTTTTCCTCTAACTTTTTTTCATTTCCCTATTGACTTTTCATAGTTAGTCTTTTTGATTTGTTTTGAATAAGGCCGATATAACTCGTCCTTGCTTTTTGCTGACTATTTTCTCCGGTATGTTTTTTACTATTTTATCACATAACGCGGCTTTTTGCAAGGGGTGAAAGCGTACGGCGGCAATTATCCTAAAACGGCGATATTTCAAAATCCGCACTTGACAGGGGGCGAATTTTATGTTATATTAAATTAGTAAAATTAAACAGACAGCGGGTGTCGGGCGTTCGCCAAGGCGAAAGGGGCCCGGTGAAAAGGGAAACAGGTGGAAATCCTGTACGAACTCGTCACTGTAATTACGGAGCGGAAAGGAATATGTCACTGACCCTACGGGGTTGGGAAGGCCCTTTTCCGCAATGATGTATAAGCCAGGAGACCTGCCCGCCGTCAGACGCGGAATTACACTGTAATTCCAATGCCACGAGTAATTGGCAATGCGGCGCAGCGGACACGAATAACCGTGTACGTCTGTTTTTGGTGCGCTTTGCTGCTCTGGCGGCAAGGCGTTTTTTGATGGGGAGTGAAGCTGTGAACGAGCTGAAGGACGGGGCGTATACCGTGGGCGCGACCCTCACGGGAGGCAGCGGCAGGGCGAAAATCGAAAGCCCGACGAAGCTGACGGTTGAGGGAGGCGAAATAAGGGCCGAAATTCGATGGAACAGCCCTTATTACGACTATATGGAGGTCGAGGGAAGGGAGTACCGCCCGGTGAACGAGGACGGAAATTCACTGTTCGTCATCGACGCGGAGCTTGACAGGGATTTGGCGGTTCGGGCCGAAACCGTGGCGATGAGCGAGCCGCATATCATCGATTATACTCTGCGCCTCGACTCCAAAACTCTGTGCCGCCGAGGCGGAGCGCTGCCGCTTGCCGTGGTCGTGGCGCTTATGGCCGTCGTCGTGATTTTGCTTATGAGAAAGAGGAAAAAGCATGAAAAATAAGCTGATAATCTTTTTGGCGGCGCTGCTGATTTTTTCTGGCTGCGCAAGGCGGGCAGTGCCGGAGCTGCCCGAAAACGCGGAGGAGATAGCCGGCCTCACGCATCTTGGCCGAGTTGAGCTCAGCTTTGCCGACCAGTTCGCCATAGACCGCTACGAGGGCGGCTATTCGCTCATACATATAGCCGACGGGCAGAGGTATCTTTCCGTACCGGAGGGCGGGGTCGTGCCGGAAGGGCTTGACCCCGAGATAAAGGTTTTGCGCCGCCCGCTCAAAAACGTTTATATGGCGGCTACGGCGGTCATGGGGCTGTTCGACGCCCTCGGCAGAAACGACGCGGTGAGGTTTTCGGCTGTCGATGCCGACGGCTGGTACATAGACGGGCCGAAGGCCGCTATGGAGCGCGGCGACATAATATACGCCGGCAAGTACAGTCTGCCGGACTACGAGCTGCTCGCCTCGGGCGGCTGTTCGCTGTCGGTGCAGTCCACAATGATAGGCCACGCACCGGAGGTGAAGGAAAAGCTGGAGGAGCTGGGCATAACCGTGCTAATTGACCGCTCAAGCTATGAGAGCCACCCCTTGGGCCGCAGCGAGTGGATAAAGCTTTACGGCGAGCTTTTGGGTGAGAGCGATTTGGCGGAAAGCTTGTTCGACGAGCAGGCCGCCTACCTCGCCGGCCTCCCCGAGGCGGGCGGCGAAAAAAAGACCGTCGTCTGCTTTTATATCAGCGGCAGCGGACAGATAATAACGCGCCGGTCCGGGGATTACGTTTCAAAAATGATAGAGCTGGCCGGCGGCGAAAGCATACTTGACGAACCCGGCGCGGACAACGCTCTCCCCACGGTCGCGATGGAGCCGGAGGAATTTTACGTCAAGGCCCGCGAGGCGGACGTTATAATATATAACGGCACCGTCGGCGGCGAGATGAGCTCCCTCGCGGAGCTGACGGATAAAAATCCGCTGCTTGCGGACTTCAGGGCCGTGCAAAGCGGGAACGTGTGGTGTACGCGCAAAAGCTTTTTTCAGCAATCGCTCGGCCTCGGCGCGGTCATAGCCGATTTCGCCGCCGTTTTCTCGGGCGGGGCCGAGGACGAGCTTCCCTGCCTTTACAGGCTGAAGGGCGGTGACGGCTCTTGAGCCTTCGCGGAGCAAAAAATGCGGCGGCGTTCGCGGCCCTCGCGGCGGCGGCCGTGCTGTGCCTCGGGCTGAACGTGTTCACGGGCAGCGCGGATATACCTTTTTTTGAAGCGGCGAAGGGCCTTGCCGGCGGCGGGCCGGCCTGCGATATAATATGGAAAATCCGCCTGCCGAGGGCCTTGGCCGCGCTGCTGCTCGGCGGGGCGCTGTCCCTTTCGGGCTACCTTTTGCAAACGCTTTTCCACAACCCGATCGCCGGGCCGTTTGTGCTGGGCATATCCTCGGGGGCAAAGCTGACGGTGGCCCTGCTACTGACGGCGGCCGCCTCGGTGGGGACGGGGCTGTCGTCAGCGTCGATGATCGGTGCGGCCTTCGCGGGCTCGATGCTTTCGCTGGGGCTTATTCTGCTGATTTCCCGCCGTGTGGGGCAGGTTTCGCTTTTGGTGGTCTGCGGGGTGATGATAGGCTATATATGCTCGGCGGCAACGGACATCGCCGTTGCCTTCGCCGACGACGCCGACATCGTGAACCTGCGCGGCTGGGCGCTCGGCAGCTTTTCGGGCATAGACATGGACAGCGTGGCCGTAATGGCCGTCGTCGTGCCGGCGGCGTCGCTCTGCGTGCTTCTGCTGGCGAAGCCCATCGGGGCCTACCGCCTCGGCGAGGGCTTCGCCCGAGGCTCCGGCGTGCGCGTGACGCTGCTCCGTGCCGCGCTGATAACCCTATCGGGCCTGCTTTCCGCCTGCGTGACGGCCTTCGCGGGGCCTATCTCTTTTGTGGGGATAGCCGCGCCGCACCTTGTCAGGGCGCTTTTGGGAACCTCCGAACCCCTCGCGCTGATACCCGCCTGCTTCCTCGGCGGCGGCATATTCTGCTCCGCCTGCGACCTCATCGCGCGGACGGCCTTCGCGCCCTCGGAGCTTGGCGTAAGCGCGGTGACGGCGGTTTTCGGCGCGCCGGTGGTCATCGCGATTATGCTTCGCCGAAAGAGGGGTGGGGCGGTGTGACCGACGTTCTAATCTCGGCGGAGGGGCTTGCCGCGGGCTATGGCTCGCCCATAGTCACGGACGTGAGCTTTTCCGTCCGAGGCGGCGAAATACTCGCCCTCATCGGCCCAAACGGCGGCGGAAAATCCACCACGCTACGCACCCTCGCCGGGGAGCTTAAGCGTCTGGGCGGCAGGGTGGTTATCTGCGGCGAGGACGCCGAGCTTCTGCCCCCTCGGGAGCGGGCGAAAAGGCTCGCCTCAATGCTGACCGACCGCCCCCACGCCGACAAAATGACCTGCCGCGATATGGTCGAAACGGGCCGCTACCCCTACACCGGCTGGTTCGGCCTGCTTTCGCCCGAGGACAAACGCGCCGCGCACGAGGCCATGAGGCTCGTGGGCGTTGACGGCCTTGCGGAGCGGAATTTTTCAGCCGTCAGCGACGGGCAGCGTCAGCGCGTGCTGCTCGCGAGAGCGATATGTCAACAGCCCGAGGCGCTTGTGCTTGACGAGCCGACCTCGTACCTCGACATTCGCCATAAGCTCGCCTTCCTTGAAATCCTGCGCAGGCTGGCGGGCGAGAGGGGCGTCGCCGTCGTCGTGTCCATGCACGAGCTCGATTTGGCCGAAAAAACAGCCGACCGCGTTCTCTGCGTGAAGGACGGGCGCGTCACCCGCGCGGGTACGCCCGCCGAAATCTTCACCGAGCCGGTAATCCGAGAGCTTTTCGACCTGCCGGAGGAGCTTTACCGGCGATACATAGGCAAATAATTTTATTAAATAAAACCGAAAGGAAGAAAAAATCATGAAAAAAACAACACTTTTGGCCCTCTCCGCAGCAGCGGCGCTCGCCCTTGGCGGCTGCACGTCCGCAAAGCCCGCGCCTGACTCCGCGCCGAAGGCCGACGCAAAGCCCGTCGTGCTTGTCGTCAGCTTCGGCACAAGCTATAACGACAGCCGCGAAAAGACAATCGGGGCAATCGAGAACGCCATCGCCGACGCAAACCCCGACTACGAGGTGCGCCGCGCGTTTACAAGCCAAATTATCATCGACAAGCTCAAGGAGCGCGACGGTCTTGAAATCGACAACGTAGAAGAAGCCCTCGACCGCCTTGTGGCCGACGGGGTGAAAAAGCTGGTTGTTCAGCCCACCCACGTTATGAGCGGCTACGAGTACGACGACCTCGCCGCCGCCGTGGACGAGTACGCCGAAAGCTTCGACGCGGTGGCCATGGGCGCGCCGCTGCTCACCGCCGACGCGGATTACGAAAGGGTGGCCGATGCACTCATCGCCGCGACCGCCGACAAAAACGCCGACGATACCGCCATTGTGTTTATGGGCCACGGCACCGAGCATAACGCGAACGCAGTTTACACCAAGCTTCAGCAGACCTTTAGCGAAAAAGGAGCCGTCAACTGCTTTGTAGGCACCGTCGAGGCCACGCCCTCGCTGGACGACGTGATGAGCAGCCTTATGCTCGGCAACTACCGAAAGGCCGTGCTTGAACCGCTGATGGTTGTCGCGGGCGACCACGCCAACAACGACATGGCCGGCGACGAGGAGGATTCGTGGAAGTCCGTCATGGAGGCCGGCGGCCTCGAGGTCGAGTGCCTGCTGCGCGGCATGGGCGAGATACCCGAAATTCAACAGATTTACGTTGACCACGCCGCCGAGGCGATGGCTTCCTTGGAGTAAGGCATGAGGAGGCTCCTTGCGCTTTTAAGCGCGATAATGCTCTTCTGCCCGACGGCTCTCGCGGCCGAAGGGCCGATAAGCGGCGACAGGATAAAGGACGGCAACTATAAGATAGAGGTCAGCTCGAGCAGCTCCATGTTCCGCGTGACGGACTGCGTGCTGACGGTTTCGGACGGGAAAATGTTCGCCCTTATGACCCTCAGCGGCACGGGCTACGAAAAGCTTTTCATGGGCAGCGGCGAGGACGCGGTCTCCGCCGGGGAGGACGAATTTATCTACTTTTACGAGGACGCCGAGGGCAAGTATAACTATGCCGTGCCGGTGGCGGCCCTTAACGCGGAAATCGAGTGCGCCGCGTTCAGCATACGCAAGCAGACGTGGTACGACCGTACTTTGGTTTTCGAGGCCGACAGCCTGCCGAAAAAGGCGTTTAAGGGCAATCTTGCGGTTCCGGCGGCGGTTGCCGCAGCGGTGATTGTACTTATCGCCCTCGCCGCCGCGCTCGTTTTCGTAAGGAAAAGGCGGGGTAAGTGATGGATACCGAACCCACCCGCCCCGCCGACATCGAGCGGCGGAGCATGGAGATAATCGAGGCGGAGCTTGGCCCCACGCCGTGGCTCGGCCCGTCCGAAAGGGCCGTGCTTAAGCGCGTTATTCACGCCACCGCCGATTTTGACTACAGGGAAAGCCTGACGTTTTCGGGCGGCTCGGTGGATAGCGCCCTCGCGGCCTTGAGCGCGGGAACGGTGATAGTCACCGACACGAATATGGCTCTCGCGGGGATAAGCAAGCCCGCGCTGGCGGCGCTCGGCTGCGAGGCCGTCTGCTTCATGGCCGACCCAAGGGTTTCGGCCAAGGCCAAGGCCGACGGCGTAACCCGCGCCGAGGCGGCAATGAACATGGCGGCAGAGCTTTACGGAAGAAAAAACGCGATTTTCGCCATAGGCAACGCGCCGACGGCTCTGCTGCGCCTTTGCGCTTTGGCGGAGAAAGGAGCGATAGTCCCGGCGCTCATTATCGGCGCGCCGGTGGGCTTTGTGAACGTGACGCGCTCAAAGGAGCGGCTTGCCGCGCTCACCGCGCCCCACATCGCCGCTATGGGCCGAAAGGGCGGCAGCGCGGTGGCCGCCGCGATATGCAACGCCATGCTGTATATGCTGTACGACAGGGGGCGGAGCCTTGCTTGACGAATATGTGTTCAGGGACGGCAAGCGTCTGCGCCGCGGCTACACAACAGGCTCCTGCGCGGCTGCCGCCGCCGTCGGCGCGGCGGAGCTGCTGCTTGACGGTAAGGCCCCTTGCGCCGTCCGCCTCCGCGTGCCGAGCGGCGAAACGCTTGAAATTAATATCCTCGCGCCGGAGAGGGGCGAAGGCTTCGCCGCCTGCTCTGTCAGGAAGGACGCGGGCGACGATCCCGACGTAACGAACGGCGTTATCGTCCGCGCAAGGGCCGAAAAAATCGCCTCCGGCGTTGAGATAGAGGGCGGGGAGGGCGTTGGCCGCGTGACAAAGCCTGGCCTCGACCAGCCTGTCGGCGCGGCGGCGATAAACTCTGTGCCGAGGAAAATGATAGCCGAGGCCGTCCACCCTCTTTGCGAGGCTCACGGCTGCGGGCTTAAAATAACAATCTCCGTTCCCGGCGGGGAGGAGATTGCGAAAAGAACCTACAACCCGCGCATGGGCATTGTGGGCGGCATATCAATAATCGGCACCACCGGCATAGTCGAGCCGATGAGCCGCTCCGCCCTTATCGAAACCTTCCGCACTGAAATGCGTATGCGCCGCGCCGAGGGCGCGAAAACGCTGCTTCTCACAATAGGCAATTACGGCAAAAGCTTCCTCGCGCGGGAGCTGCCGCTCGCCTTCGAGAGCAGCGTCAAGTGCGGCAACTTCATTGGCGAGGCAATCGACTCCGCCGTTGAGCTGGGCTTTTCGGGCGCGCTTCTCGTGGGGCATATCGGCAAGCTGGTGAAGCTTGGCGCGGGGATAATGAACACCCATTCCGCGCAGGCCGACGGCCGCATGGAAACGCTTGTCACCTGCGCCCTGCTCGCCGGGGCGGACGCGGAAACCATGAAAAAAATCCCGCCCTGCGTCACTGTGGACGCCGCCCTCGCGGAGCTTGCCGCCGACGGAATGATGGAAAAAACCGCCGCCGTGCTGATGGAGCGGGCGCGGCTTCACCTCGAGGCAAGGGCACGCGGCATGAAAATCGCCGCGGTAATGTTTTCGGATAAATACGGCGTCATAGGCAAAACCGACGGCGCGGACGAGCTGACGGAAAGGATAGTGAGCGAGGCAAATGGTTGATTTTGTGGGCGCGGGCTGCGGCGCGGCGGATCTTATAACACTGCGCGGGGCGCGGCTTATCGGCGAGGCCGACGTGATAATTTACGCCGGCTCGCTGGTGAACCCCGAGCTGCTGAAATACGCGCGGCCCGACTGCGAAATACATAACAGCGCGCTTCTGACGCTTGACGAGGTGATAGACCTTATCGCCGCCGCCGAGGCCTCGGGCAGGCATACTGTGAGGCTCCACAGCGGCGACCCCTCGCTTTACGGCGCGATACGCGAGCAGACCGACAGACTGCGCGCCTTGGGGATACCTTTCGCCGTCTGCCCCGGCGTCAGCTCCCTCTGCGGGGCGGCGGCCGCTCTCGGCGCGGAATACACGGTTCCCGGCGTAAGCCAAAGCGTAATCATAACCCGCATGGCCGGGCGCACCCCAGTGCCGCAGGGCGAGTCCGTCGCCGCCCTCGCCACCCACGGGGCCACTATGGTGATTTTTTTAAGCGTCGGCATGGCCGCCGCTCTTTCGGCGGAGCTTATACGCGGCGGCTATGCGCCCGAAACGCCCGCCGCCATAGTCTACAAGGCGAGCTGGCCCGACGAAAAAACGCTGCGCTGTACGGTGGCTACGCTTGCCGAAACGGCTGAAAGGGAGAATATAAAAAAGTCGGCCCTCGTCTGCGTGGGCGGCTTTTTGGGGAGCGGCGGCGAGCCGTCGAGGCTGTACGACGCGGGCTTTTCGACCGAGTTCAGGGAGGCGAGGCCATGAAAACCGCAATAATCGCACTGACGAAAAACGGGGTTAGGCTTTCCGAGAAAATCGCCGTGCGGCTTGGCTGCGAACGCTTCGCTTTTGAAAAATACTCCGACCGTGAAACGAGGCCGTTTTCGTCGCTCGGCGCGCTCACGGCGGAGCTTTTCGATAAGTACGACGGCCTTATTTTTATCTCCGCCGTCGGCATAGCCGTGCGTTCGGTCGCGCCTTATCTGCGCTCGAAGCTGACCGACCCTGCCGTCGTCGCGGTGGACGAGAGCGGCAGCTTTGCCGTTTCGCTGCTTTCGGGCCACGCGGGCGGGGCCAACGCCCTCGCCGCCCTTGTGGCGGAATGCGTCGGCGCGATGCCCGTCGTCACCACCGCCACCGACGCGGGCGGGCTGTTCTCGCCCGACAGCTTCGCCAAGGCCAACGGCCTGCACGTACTCGAGCCGGAGTTTGCCAAGACCGTGGCCGCCGCCGTCGTGAACGGCGAGCCCGTGGGCTTTTTCAGCGACCTCCCCTGCAAAAATCTTCCCGACGTATTCGCGGACGAGGCCGAGATAGGGGTATGCGTGTCCGCCGACGAGGGCAAAGCCCCCTTTAATACCACTTTGCACCTTGTGCCGAAAAACGTGGTTTTGGGCGTGGGCTGCCGCAAAGGGGCCGACCCGTCGGCCTTCGAGGGTTTTGTGCTTTCCGCCCTCGCCGAGGCGGGGATACGGCCTTACAGGCTGGCCGAGGTGCGCACAATCGACCGCAAGGCGGCCGAGCCCGCGATACTGGCCTTTTGCGAAAAGCGCGGCCTGCCGCTGAAGCTGTTTTCGGCGGAGGAGCTGATGCGGGCGGAGGGCGCGTTTTCGCGCTCGGACTTCGTGCTTAAAACCGTCGGCGCGGACAACGTGTGCGAACGGGCCGCCGCGATTGGCGGCGGCAGGCCGATAATGCAAAAACGCGCCGGCGGCGGCGTTACGGCGGCGGCCTGCGAAACTGAGGCCGCGATAGACTTTGGGAGGAAAGAGCCATGCTTTACATAGTCGGCTTCGGCCCCGGCGACGTCGGGGGAATGACCCTCGCCGCGCGGGAGGCGCTTAACCGCAGCGAGGTAATCGTGGGCTACACCGCCTACGTCGGGCTTATGCGTGGGCTTTTCCCCGAAAAGGAGTACCTCGCCACGCCCATGCGCGGCGAACGCGAGCGCGTGCTTGCGGCCCTCGGCCTTGCGGCGGAGGGCAAAACGGTTTCGTTGATTTCCGGCGGCGACTGCGCGGTTTACGGCCTTGCGGGGCTGGCCCTCGAGCTTGCTCCGAAGGGCGCGGAAATCGAGCTCGTACCCGGCGTCACGGCGGCTCTTTCGGGCGGAGCGCTGCTCGGTGCGCCGCTTGGGCATGACTTCGCGGCGGTCAGCCTTTCGGATTTGCTCACCCCGTGGGAGAAAATCGAAAAACGGCTCGACTGCGCGGCGGCGGGCGATTTTGTTATCGTGCTGTACAATCCGTCCTCGAAAAAAAGGGCCGATTACCTCGCCCGCGCCTGCGAAGTGATACTCAGGCACAGAAGCCCCGACACGGTTTGTGGGATAGCGAGAAACATAGGCCGCGACGGCGAGGAGGCGCGGACGCTGACGCTCAGCGAGCTGAAAGCCGCCTCCGTGGATATGTTTACTACGGTTTTTGTCGGCAGCGGCGAAACAAAAATGATAAACGGAAAAATGGTAACGCCGAGGGGATACAAAAATGTGTGAAACGCTCATTTTCGGCGGCACAACGGAGGGCCGCGCTCTTGCGGAGCTGTGCGCGAAAAACGGTATCCCGGCCTTTGTCTGCGTAACCACGGATTACGGGGCCTCGCTGCTTCGCGGCGTCAAGGTTCTGACGGGCCGCATGACGGAGGCGGAGATGCTTGAATTTATAACGAAAAATCATATATCGCTTGTGCTGGACGCCACCCACCCCTACGCCCGCGAGGCGACGGCGAACATACGCCGCGCCTGCGAAAGCGCGGGAACGCGCCTGCTGCGGGTGCTGCGGGAGTGGAGCGGCGAGGAGTGGGGGCGGTATTTCGACGATATGAGCGGCATAATTTCTTATTTGGCCGAAACGGACGGGAATGTGCTTGTGACCACCGGCAGCAAGGAGCTTGCGGCCTTTTGCGCCCTCAAGGATTACCGCGCCCGCTGCGCCGTGCGCGTGCTTCCCTCCGGGGCGGGCCGCTGCGCCGAGCTGGGCTTTGACCCTAGGCGCGTTATCGCGGCGGCGGGCCCCTTTACAAAGGAGCAGAACGCCGCCCACATAAAAAAATTCGCCGCCCGCTTCATCGTCACCAAGGACAGCGGCGCGGCGGGCGGCTTTGGCGAAAAGCTGGCGGCGGCGCGGGAGCATGGGGCGGAGGCCCTTATACTCAGAAGGCCGGCGGAGGACGGCGTTTCTCTCGCCGAGGCCGAAAAAATTCTTTTGGGAGGCGGCCATGAATAAAAAAATCACCGTTGTCGGCATCGGCATGGACGGCGCGGCCAC
>CANRER010000047.1 GCA_947629615.1 uncultured Clostridia bacterium
CCGAGGGCGGGTGGGAGGAGGCCGGCCTCGGCCTGTTCAAAGCCGAAACCGTGTTTGCCGGCGAAAAAACCCGTGCGCAAAAATCGGCCCGCTTCGCGGCAAACGACGGCTTTTTCGCCTGCCTCAACGGACTTTGCGCCGAGGGCTACGAGCTGCATATGGGCGTGACCGCGTCGCACGAGGCTTCGCTCTTCACGGACGGCGGCGGTTCGGCGCGGGGGAACGTCTGCGGCTGCTACCTCCACGGCGTATTCGACGCGGCGGCCGCCCCGATAGTTCAGGCCCTCTGCCGCAAAAAAGGGCTTAAAAACGAAATTATCCCCCTTGACACAAGGGCCTACAAGGAGTTACAATATAATAAGCTCGCCGAGGCCGTTCGCCAAAGCCTCGACATGAAGCTTATCTACAAAATTCTTGAGGAGGGCGCCTAATGCTGCAAATCTACTGCGGCGACGGAAAGGGCAAAACCACCGCCGCCCTCGGGCTGGCCCTGCGCGCCGCCGGCGCGGGCATGAGGGTACACATAGTCCAGCTGATGAAGGGGAGGCCCACGTCCGAGCTTAATTTGCTCGAAAAAATCCCCGATATAACCGTAAGCCGCCTCGATCGCGATTACGGCTTCCCCGCCGAAATGTCGCCGTCCGTCCGCTCCGCCGTGACCGACCGCCATAACGCCCTTCTGCGCGAGGCCGAAAGGCTTTTGCCGCAGCTCGATATGCTCATTCTCGACGAATTTAACTCCGCCTGCCGCCACGGCCTGCTCGATCGAGCCTTGGCGGAGCGGCTCGTGCTGGACAATGCCGATAAAATGGAAATAATTCTTACCGGCCGCAAGCCGGAGCAAAAATTTCTCGACGCGGCGGACTATATCAGCGAGATTGCCGCCGTCCGCCACCCCTTCGCGAGGGGCGTCAAGGCGAGGCGGGGGATAGAGTTTTAGCCCGCGCGAAAAAAAGCTCCCGAAATCGGGGCCAAACGGCCCGCTTTCGAGAGCTTTTTTATTTTTGCCGCTTCGCGCTTACTCAATCTCCAAGCGCTTAGCCTCGGGCAGCGCCTCCTGCTTCTTCGGCAAGGTCAGGCGCAGCACGCCGTTGTCATACTTCGCCTTGATGTTTTCGGTGTCGATTGACGAAACGTCAAACTGTCGGCTGTACCTTCCGTAGGAACGCTCGACATGAATGTATTTTTGCTTTTTATCCTTTTCCTCGTGCTGGGAATGACGCTCCGCGTTGATGGTCAGCGTGTTGTCGGAAAGGTCGAGATGGATGTCCTTCTTGTCAAAGCCCGGAAGGTCGGCCTCCAAGACGTAATGGTCGCCCTCGTCGCTTATATCCGTCTTAAACTCCGCGATGTCCCCGCTGTTGAAGAAGGTCCCGAACGGCTCTTCAAAAAATTTTTTCTCAAATTCCTCCATTTCACGGAAGGGGTTGTAGGCGCCGATACCGCCGTGCCTGCGATAAGGTCTGAGTTCAAACATAATTATTACCTCCAAATTCTGTTAATCGTATTTTGCCCGCCCTTGTTCATCCGCGCCGATGGGGCGGCGAAATCGGTTCCACAGCCGTGGGCTTCTCTGCGTCCGACCGGCCCATTGGCTTCACCTTCTTTCCTTTTGCTTACGATAATATTATAATCCCATATTTTGCAAATTATATTACGGCGATTTTAACAAATTGTAAACATTAGCACTCAAACCGCGAGAGCGCTAACAAAACCTCCGCGCCCAAGATATGGCCGCGCGTCCGTTTCTTGACAAAAGCCCCCTGCGGTGATATAATGGCATAAAGAACCGCGCTGACGGCGGTATCGGCCATATATTGACGGGGTAGGGGAACGATATGTTAAATCAATTTTCACGAACCGAGCTTCTGCTCGGGAAAAAGGCTATGGAGCGGCTGGCCTCGGCCCGCGTCGCCGTGTTTGGCATAGGCGGCGTAGGGGGCTACGCGGCGGAGGCGCTCGTTCGCTCGGGCGTCGGCGCGATAGACCTCATCGACAACGACAAGGTGTGCCTGACGAATTTGAACCGTCAAATCTATGCCACGCTGAAAACCGTAGGGCAGTACAAGGTCGATGCGGCGGCCGAGCGTATTCGTGACATCAACCCCGACGCGAGGGTGCGCGTCCACAAAATTTTTTATACGCCCGAAACGGCCGGGCAATTTGATTTCGCCGAATATGATTACATCGTGGATGCCATTGATACCGTGACGGGAAAGATAGCCCTTGCGGTGAACGCGGAGCGCGTCGGCACGCCGATAATCAGCTCGATGGGCGCGGGCAATAAGCTCGACCCTACGGCCTTTGAGGTGGCGGATATTTACAGCACCTCGGTTTGCCCGCTCGCGAAGGTCATGCGCCGCGAGCTTAAGCGCCGCGGGATAAAAAGGCTTAAGGTCGTCTATTCCAAAGAGCCGCCGCTGACGCCGCGCGGCGAGGATATGGCCGCCGCCCTCCCGCCCGAGGACGCCGAAAAATCCCCCTCCCGCCGCCAAACCCCCGGCAGTAACGCATTTGTCCCTCCCGTCGTCGGCCTTGTTATCGCCGGAGAAGTCGTTAAGTATATTGCGCTGGGCGAGTAAACTGAGAACAAGGGAGCCGCCTAATTGGCGACTCCCTTAATCTTAAGTATAGCTTATTCAATGTATCTGCTTTAATAGTATTCCACTCAGATTTCCAATGACCTTCACCGGTCTTGTAAGCTGTGTATGTTTCTCCTGCTCCTACTCGGCAATCTCGAGGGTGTCCTCTTTTACCTCCGTATACATCTCGCGAATCGTTTCGCTCATGTCCAATCCCTTTGACGCGCAAAGCTCCACTGTCGGAGCGGACATCATCATCGCCGCCATCATCGCGGCGATGATTTTTTTGCTCGTGAAGCTTCCTTCGTTCATTTTTTCGGCCTCGCGCTTCCACGCTACAGAGCGAATACTTTTGCGGTCGATTACTTTTTCTTCTTCCGCAGTATTATCAGCACGACTGCGGCGGAAATAGCGGCCGCGAGTATTATCAGCAGAAGTAAAATTGCGCCGGAGCCGCTTCGGGTGAGCCGAACCGAGGCGGAGGGGCCGTTAATTTCAAAAACAACGTATTTGCCGCGATTTTTCGCGCCGACCTTTCGCCAGCCGCCGTCGGTCTTGACCTCAACGGCGGCCTTGCCGTCCTCCTCCTTCAAAAGGCGGATAGTGACGGGGGCGGCCTCGGTCGGCTCAACGCCGGTCAGCTCAATGCCGTATTCGCCTTCGGCGGTCTTTTCGGCGTGTATTTCCGCCTTGTCGGTGAAGCTGCCCTCGGCCAGCGCAAGCGGCAGCTCGCCGCTCTTTTCGGGGCTTGAGATAACGGTTATATAGGGTGTGTATTCGCAAGCCAGCTCAATGTCGCCGGTTACGGTTCCTTCGGTAATTGCGGGCCAGCGGCCAAAGCAGCCGTCCTTTTCGGGAATGTCGGGATATTCGATACGCGCGGTGTCGCTGCCGTAGGCAATCTGCTGAGAGCTTACGGTTTTGCCGTCGGCGGTGAAGGTCACGGTAAAGCTGATAAGGCGGGCGGGTATACCGCCGATGGCCGCTATGGCCGCGTAGTCCGCGGGCTCGGCCACGCCGGAGTAGCTAACGCCGTCAATGCCGCCGACGCCCCGGTCGATGAAATAATTGCCCGAGGAGGCGCTTTTGTCGTCGCAGCCGCCGATAACGCCGCCGACACATTCCTCGCCATCGGTTTCGGAAAGGCTGACGCAGGCCGAAAGCTTATCGCCCTTGCCCGCGATACCGCCGACGTAGTTTTTGCCCTTCGCGGCGGCCTTCGAGTAGCAGCGGCGCAGCCTGCCCGAGGCCCGCCCCGCCACGCCGCCGACATAGCTGCCGGAGGAGCTTTCGGCCGGGCCGTAGCTTTCGCACTCGTACACCGTGCCGATGTCCGCCAAGCCCACAACGCCGCCGACGCAGTCCTTTTTGCCGTTGACGCTGCCCTCGCTCACGCAGTTGGCCAAAATGGCCTTTGTGGTGTAGGTGAAGTTGAGCGCGTCGGGCTTTTCTATCTCGTCCTCGGGGTCGCGGGCGTATTCCACGGCCAACGCGCCGGCCACGCCGCCCACGTTGCGGTCGCCCTCGACCGTGCCGAGGTTCACACAGCCGCCGACCTTGCCCTGCCGCGAGCTTTCGATATTTTCGTCGGAGGCGTCAACCACTTTTTCGGCCTCGGAGCTGTTCCTTATCTCCTCCGCCTCGCCGGCGGCAAGCTCCATAACAAGGTCGAGCTGGTCGCTTACCCTGCTTAAGCTGTCGAGGCCGCCGCCGTCCGAAATCGCGCCGCGCAGGCCGCTAAGGCTGTCGGATATGGCGGCGAAGCTGTCGAGCATATCGCGTCCGGCGGCGCTGAACTCGTCGCTTATGGCCACAAAGAGCGGGTCGGTTTCGGCGGAAAAGTCGGAAATCACGTTCCTCGCCCCGTCGATGCTCGCGCCTATGTCCTCCGCCGCGAGGGAGAGCGAGCGAAGGCCGGAGCTCAGCCTGCCTTTTGCCTCGTCGAGCTGCGCGTCCGCCTCGTCGGCAAAGTCGGCGATTTTGCCCTCCGCGCTGTCGGCGGCGTCGCGGGCGGTTCCCGTTTCCATGCCATCGATGGCGTCGGCGAGGTCGCTCAATCCTCCGGTAATTTTTGCCAGCCCGTCGTCGAGGTCGTCCATCGCGCTTTTCGCGCGGCTCGCGGCGCTCCTGAAGGAATTGAAGTTAATCTCCGTATTCATAATCAGCTCGTCGAGAGCGTCGGAAATGCCCCTAAGAGCCGAAATGTCGCTGTTGAGCCCGTCGCTTATAGTTTTAAGCTGCTCGGCCACGGCCTCGGCGTTGGTAAGGACATCGGCAAAGCTTTCGGGGCGGGTGCGCAGAAGGTTTTCGATAATCGCAACGGAGGCCTTCACGCTTTGCCGCGCGGCGGCCGCCGCCTTTACCGCCGAGGCGAGGGCCTTTAGCGCGGCCAACTCATCGGCCTCGTTCTTTGCGCTCACGCCGTCGTCCAGCGCGTTAAGTGCGCTTTTCGCCCGCGAGCGGGCCTCTCGCAGGTCGCCCTCGGCACGGTGTATATCCTCCAGCGCGGAGCGCACCGCGGAAAAATCGGCCCCCCGAAGGTCGTTAAGCTCGCCGTCGAGGTCGGGGAGAGTCAGGTCAACGCCGTCAAGCGCGGCGGAAAAGTCGTTCATGGCGGAATCTATCCTGTCGCCGCCGCTCGTCAACCCGTCGGCCGTGTCGCTCAGCCGCCCGACAGCGTTTGAAAGCGAGGCCGAAAGCGAGTTCAGCTCGGCGGTATTGTCGCGGACGAAGCTTTCTGCGCCGTCCGCCATGGCGTCGGCGTCGGCGCGGGCGGCCTCGGCCTGCCGCTTTATGTCGTCGAGGTAGGCTCCGGCCTTGTCGCTCACCGAACGTGTGTCGGCGATAAGGCCGTTCACCATATTATTAAGCCTTTGAAGCTCGTCGCGCACCTGCCCGATGGAGGTTTCGTTCACGGTCAGCGTTATGTACGGCTCGGCCTGCCCGACAATGCCGCCAACGTCCTTGCGGCCCAAAACCAAGCCGGAATTTTCACAGCCGAGGATATAGCCCGACTGGCGGCCCGCTATGCCGCCGACGTTGTAGCCGATGTGCGTATAGCCAATGTCGCCGCTGTTTTTGCTGCCCTCGATTATACCGACACTGTGGCCGGCTATGCCGCCGGTGTCGGTGTGGCCGAGCACGCTTTCCTCCTCGTTTTCCTCGCGGCGGGTGAGCAGGTTTTCCACCATGGAGCCGGCGTCGGCGTCGATGTCCGAAAGGCTGCGCTTCTTTTCCTCGGGCGAGGTGTTCACGGCGGCGCGGTTCTCGCAGTCGGAGATGTAGCCGTCGTTTTTGCCGGCTACGCCGCCGGAGGAGTTTTGCCCCTCGACGCTGCCGCTGACGGAGCAGGAAAGTATCTGCCCGTAGTTTTTGCCGGCTATGCCGCCGACACTGTTTTCGCCCTCGACCATGCCCGCGAACGAGCAGCCCTGTATCACGCCGTAGTTTTCGCCGACGATGCCGCCGACGCCGTTCTTGCTGCCGCCGGGCGTGACCTTGCCGCTGACGCTTAGGTTCGCCACGCTGCCGCCGGCCTGTACGCTGCGGAACAGCCCCATGCGCGAGCCGCTGCCCGTGACGGAAAGGTTGGTTATTTTGTGGCCGCCGCCGTCAAAGGAGCCGCCGAAGGTGGGTATGGGCGAAAAGGATACGTCCTCCATGTCTATGTCCGCCGTGAGCAGCACGGTTTTGCCCACCGACCAAGTGTCGAGCGTGCAGGACTTCGCGAAGGCGATAAGCTCCTCTCGGGTGGAAATGCTTACGCTCGCGTCCTCCGCCCGCACGGCGGGGATAAGCCCCACGGCCAGCACGGCCGCCATCGCTCCGGCCCCGGCGTGCTTGATGTTCTTTATGGAAAACGACGTTTTTTCAATGATGAAGTCGCCCAGCACCAGAAGCTGCGGCAGCACGCCCATTACCAACACAATCGAAAGCAGCGTTCCACGGCTGAGGCACACGCCTATGGACGAAATCGACGGCTCCGACGAAAGCAGGCCTATGGCCGCGCCCGCTGCGGCGAGAATGGAGCCGGAGGTAAAGATGGTGGGAAAGGCGAGGTCGAGCGACTGCTTTATCGCGTCAAGCTTTGACATTTCGCGGCGCAGCTCGGTATAGCGGTTGGTGATTACAATGGCGTAGTCGATGTTCGCGCCCATCTGTATTGAGCTGACGATGAGGTAGCTTAGGAAGAACAGCGGCTTGTTCATCAGCGTAGGGAAGGAGAAGTTTATCCAAACGCTGCCTTGAATTACCAATATAAGGATTATCGGTATGCCCGCCGACTGGAAGGTGAAGAACAGTACCAGCATAACGAACAAAATCGAAAGTATGCTTATTAAGGTGTTATCGTGGTTAAAGGTGGAGGAGAGGTCGTAGTCGTTGGTGGAATTTCCTGAAAGAGTTACGTCGCTGTAATACTTCTGCGCCGTGGTTCTGACGGTTTCGAGAAATTCAAAGGTTTCCGCGCTTTCCTCGGGCAGATTTAGGTTCAGCACAAGGCGGCTGTAGTTATCGCCCTCAAGCTGAAGCTTGCCGTCGGCGAGCTTTTCGTTCAGCTCCTCCAGCGTGTCGGCGGTGCTGTCGTCAAGCGCCACGTAGCCCTCCTCCGTCATTTCGTATACAAAGTCGAACAAGTCCACAAGGGCTATGCGGTAATCGTCAATGCCGCCAACAATGCGCCCGTAGCTTTCCTCCTTCGAGGCGTAGGCCGTATATACGAGGCGCACAAGCTCCACGTCTATATCGGTCAGCTCGGCGAATTCGCGGGGGCTCAGTCTGTCGCCCACGCTGTAGCCGTCCTTCGCCTCGACCGAGGCGAGGGCCGTCACACTGTCAACCTCGTCGAAGGCCTCAAGCTCGTTCGCGAGGGCCTGCTCCTTTTCGTAATCTCCCGACGGGATAAGCACGGCCAGCACGTTCTCGGAGCTGAACGTGTCGTCTATCATTTCCTTCGCTATCTGGGAGTCGTTTTTGTTTATGGTCGAAAGGTTGGTTGTGCTGTAAACGTAAGGGCAGGCCTTGGACAGGAAGAACGAGGCTATTACCATTACGAAAAACACAACCGGCATTATGTATCTCAGCTTTACGACAATATTGTTCCACGCGGTTATCTTCGGCACAAAGCTGCGGTGGTGCGATTTGTCGATAAGCGGGCTGAACGAAAGCAGCAGCCCGGGCATAAGGGTGAAAACGGTGATTATGCTTATTATTATCGCCTTTATCAGCACCATGCTCATGTCGAGGCCCAGCTTAAAATGCATAAAGCTCATGGCGCCGAGGCCGGAAAGCGTCGTCAGGCAGCTTCCCGAAATTTCGGGTATCGCCTTGCTCAACGCCTGTATAACGGACTCGCGCGGCCCGAGGTTTTCTCTTTCTTCGGTGTAGCGGTGGCAGAGTATTATGGCGTAATCTATTGCCAGCGCAAGCTGAAGCACCACCGAAATCGAGTTTGAAACAAACGATATGGTGCCGAAAAAGTAGTTTGTACCCTTGTTCAGCAGCGCGGAAATGCCGAACGTGATTATCATTACCGGTATCTCCATGTAGGTGCGCGAGGTAAGCGTAAGCACCGAAACGATGATAACGCAGGCGATAATCATAACTATCCGCATTTCCGCGGCCGTGGTTTCGGCCTTGGTGTTGCCCAGCTCCGCCGAAACGTAAAGGTCGTAATCCGCGAGTCGGCCTTCAATTTCCGCCAAGGCCCGCTCGCATATTGGGTCGTCGGCCTCGCCGTTAAACGTAACAGAGAACAGCGCAGCCGCGTCGCTGTAGTGAGCGTCGGTATCGTCGAAGGCAATTTCCTTTACGCCCTCAATATCCTCAAGCTCGGTCTTTAGCGCCTCCGCGTCGGTATAGGCAATGCTGTCCACCATCACCTCGGCGGTGGCGTAGGTGGTAAATTCGTCGTCCATTATGGCAAGCCCTCGGTGCGTTTCCGACGCTTCGTCAAGGTAGTCCGTCAAAGCGTTGTCCACCTTAACCCAGCCCGACGAAAACACGCTGAATATAGCCAAAAGTATGTATATAAGATAAAAGCCCTTGCGGCGGTCGACTATGAAGGCCGCGATCTTTTCCATAGGCTTAGCCATAAAAATTCCCCCTAAAAATATTGACAAGCGTCAATTAAGCGATTATAATAGTATTATACACATGAATGTACCGGGTCGCAATATGCAGATTTCCCGATTTTGCCGCATAATCAACAATATGACGGAAAAGTGTTTATTTGGAGGGATAATCATGGCTGAAGGCGAGGACCGCCGCGTGCGAAAAACCAAAAAGCTGATGACGAAGGCTCTGGCCGAGCTGTTGGCGCAAAAGCCGTTAAGCGCAATAAGCGTCAGGGAGGTGGCCGAGCTGGCCGACATCAACCGAGGCACCTTTTACCTGCACTACCGCGACATATACGACATGGCCCGCCGGCTTCAGGACGAAATGCTCGAAAAGTTCGACCATATCGTGAAAAGCCACACCGGCAGGGAAAGCTCCGACGAGCTGTTCCCGCTTTTGAGCGAGCTGTTCGCCCTTTTGGCCGAAAACGCCGAGCTCGCGGGCGTGCTTATCGGGAAGAACGGCGACGCGGCCTTTATGGACAAGCTTAAAAACATCGTCCGCGAAAAATGCCTTGCCGACGCGCATATCATGCTGAACATCAAAAGCGGCGGCGAGTTCGAGTATTTTTACAACTACATAGTTTCCGGCTGCATAGGCGTGTGTGCGGCATGGTTAAGCGGCGGAATGAAGGAAACCCCCGCCCGCATGGCTTCGCTTGTGGAGCGCATGATACTTAACGGCGTCGGGGCGGTGGCTCAGGCATAATATTATATGGGAGGCGTCTTAAATGTGTACGGCGGCAACATACAAAACAAAGGACCATTACTTCGTGCGAAATCTCGACTATGAGTTCGCTTACAATCAAACGGTCACGGTAACTCCGCGCCGTTTTCCGCTCAGGTTTCGGCGCGTGGGGGAGATGCGCGAGCATTACGCCATGATAGGCATGGCCTTTGTGCAGGATAACTACCCCCTTTATTACGATGCGACCAACGAAAAGGGGCTTAGCATGGCGGGGCTCAATTTCCCCGGCAACGCCGACTACAAGCCCGAGGCGGCCGATAAGGACAACGTCGCCCCGTTCGAGTTTATTCCGTGGATACTGGGCGACTGCGCCACCGTGGGCGAGGCGCGGGCCAAGCTTTCCCGCTTAAGCCTGCTTAAAGAGGATTTCAGCCCTCGGCTTCCGCTTTCGCCCCTGCATTGGATGATTTCCGACCGCGACGAAAGT
>CANRER010000048.1 GCA_947629615.1 uncultured Clostridia bacterium
GCCGCGCGGCGGAAGGGCTCGAGCTCGTGTATCTGCGAACCGATGTGGCAGTGGACGCCGCCCACCTCCACGCCGGGGAGCGAAAGCGCCTTTAGCACGATGTCGCGGGCCTCGCCGGTTTCAAGTGCAAAGCCGAACTTGGAATCTATCTGGCCCGTCATGATGAAATTGTGGGTATGGGCTTTATTCTGAAAAGCACCTTCTGACAAAGGCCCCTTTCGGCGCATATAGCGCTGATAGCCTCAAGCTCGGGCGCGTTGTCCACCACAATGCGGCCCACGCCGCTCTCAATAGCGTAAACAAGCTCGTCATAAGTTTTGTTGTTGCCGTGCATGCACAGCCTTTCCGCCGGCATACCCGCCTTTAATGCGGTGTAAAGCTCTCCGCCCGAAACAACGTCGGCCCCAAGGCCCTCGCTGTTCACTATGCGCAGCACCTCGAGGCAGCACAAAGCCTTCGAGGCGTAGAATACCAACCCCCGCCCGCCGTAGAATTTATCTATTGAATCCCTGTAAAGGGCCGCCGCGCGGCGCATGGCCGTCTCGTCCAGAACGTAGAGCGGCGTGCCGTATTTTTTTGCGAGCTCCACCGCGTCGCAGCCGCCCACCGTCAGATGATTTTTTTCGTTTATGCTGAGTGCGTCCGATACAAACATGGCTTTTCTCCTTTGTTAAACGCAAATATTTACAGAGTATATTTTACCACATAACGCGCGGAAAATCAAGACAATTTTAGAATTGACTCCAGCAGAGGGTTGTTATTGTACAGAAGCGAGGCAAAGCGGCTGCCCCGCAGCAATTCTCCCATAATGTTTATCTTGCCGAAGGCCTCCAGCGCGCCGAGGCACGCAAAGACGACGAGCGCAAAAACCGCGCCGAGGGCAAAGCCCAGCGCGCCTCCGGCAAGGCCGTTTGCCTGCCGCACCACCGGCAGCGACGAGGCCGCGCCCAGCACTCCCGAAATAATCAGCAGCGCCAGCTTTACCACAATGACCACGGCCATAAAGCCCAGCACGTCCACGGCGGCCTGCGCCACCGCGCCGTAAAGCCCGTCCGTCGCTGCCGAGGCTATGGGCAGGTCGCGCATTACGCCGGGGAGATTTTCGAGCATATTGCTTTCGCTCAGCTTTTTTGCTATTGCGCCGGCCACCTCCAGCCGTGAAAGCATGGCGCTCACGGGGCGGAACAGCAGATAGCCCGCCACCAGCGACACCGCCATGCTCACAAGGCTGAGCACGGTTTTCATAAGGCCGCGGCGGCTGCCCCAAAGCACGAACGCCAGCAAAAAGACCAGCGTGGCAATATCAAGCTTCAAAGAAATCACTCCTTATTTTGGCGTATCGGCGGGCGGATTCGCCCTACTTTATTATATTCCCCGCGCTGCCGCTCATGACAAAGGCGGCCTTGCCGCTGCTGAACAGCGCCATGCGTTTGACGGCAAAATCCGAAAGCAGCTCCTTCTGAAGCTGGCATTTTTCATTGTAGATAAACACCCGATTTCCGGCCGAGGCTGCGATGTGCCCGCCGCTGACGCTGAGGGCCTCGCACAGGCCGTTCATCTCTGTGGAAGCCGTGACCTCGCCCATGCGGTTTACCATCTCGATTTGGGTGGATTTGCCCATAAGGCCGCTGGCCGCGCTTTCGCAGCAGATAATCATGGCGTCCGGGTTCGAAATATCGGCCCCGAGCAGAGTGCGCCCGTCGTAGCCCAGCTCCCAGCGCAGCGCTCCGTCGGAGTTATAGAGCGCAAGCCGCTCGCTGCCGAGAGCCGATATAGTGTAATCGCGGTTTATCTTCACGTTGAAGTATATCTCGTCCTCCTGAAAGCCAGCTGCCTGCCGCTCGGTCTTGTCTAACCGCACGACGGTCAGCTCGCCGCGGAGCTCGTCCTCGGCGTCGCTCACCGAGGATATGACAAGCCGCGAGTTGTCCGCGCTTAAATCCATGTCCACAAACTCCCCGCTGCCCATGTTCCATGCGTAAATTGCGGCGCCCTTGTCGTTATACACTCTTATCTCCGCCCCGCCGCCGGAAGGCTCGCCCGCCACAAAGGCATAACCGTTTTTGTTTACCTTTGCCGATATTATAGGATATTCCGTTCTAAGGGCGTAAATCTGCTTATCGTCCTTATAGAGGGAAAAGTCGCGGCCCTCCCTGTCATAAACCACAATATACTCTCCCTCGGCCCAAGCTGCGGGCGAGGCTATGCTTATGTCCTTCGCGCTGCCGCGGCCGTTTTCGTCCATCAGCAGAAAGGTGTTGGTCGTGAGCAGCAGAGCCTTCTTCCCCACCGTCAGGGCGGCGCCTCCGGCATAGCCTTCTACGCTGCGGTTTTCGTCCGCTCCGCGCCCCGAGCCCAGTATATCCACAATCTCACCGCCGAGACTGCGGTCGCGGTTCTGATAGGCTATAACAAAGACCAGCAGGGCCAGAACCACAGCCGCCATAATTATTCTCAGCACGGATTTTTTCGTTTCGTTTTTCATGCCCGCGCTCCTTTCAGTACTCCACATTAACAAGGCAAAGTCCCTGCGGCGGGGCCGTCAGCCCCAGCGCACGGCGGTCGCGCCCCTCGATTAGAGCGGTAAGGTCGTCCGCGCGGAGCTTGCCCGCGCCGACGTATACCAGCGTGCCCACGATTATGCGTACCATGTTGTATAAAAACCCGTTCGCCGAGGCCGTCACGGTAATAAGCCCACCGTCCTTAACAAGGCTGAGCTCCGACAAATCGCGGACGGTGGTTTTGGCCTTGCCGCCCGCCGCCATAAAGCAGCGGAAGTCCCGCCTGCCGCGTATCAGACCGCAGGCCCGCTCTATCTCGGCAATATCCAGCGCGGCGGGGTAATGCCACGCATAATTGCGCAGAAAGGGGTCGGCGTGAACGGTATTAAGTATCCTGTATTCATAAGTTTTTTTCACCGCGTCAAAACGGGCGTTGAAGCTGTCGGGCGCGGTTTCGCCCTTCACGGCCCGTATGTCGGGCGGCAGAGCCGCGTTCAGCACGAAGGGCAGCTTGTCGGCCGGTATGGAGGTATCGGCGGAAAAACCGCAAACGAACATTCTCGCATGGACGCGGGCGTCGGTGCGGGAACAGCCCACAACGGCTGTCTCGGCGCCAAAAACGCCGTAAAGAACGTCCTCGAGAACCTCCTGCACGGTCACGCCGTTTTTCTGCCGCTGCCAGCCGTGATAGTTCGTGCCGTCGTACATGAGCGTGAGCTTAAATTTCATCTTGTCACTACCTTAATGGTTATGATAGCCGCGAGCAGAGCGACTGCCCAGATAAGGGCGAAAAGGTCGTCCCTGCCGAAAGCGAAGCGGCGCAGCGACGTGCGGCCCGAGCCGCCCCTGTAGCAGCGGCACTCCATCGCCACGGCCAGCTCGTCGGCGCGGCGGAAGGCCCCCACGAACAGCGGCACCAGAATGGGCGCCATAGCCTTGACCCGTTTTATCGGGCCGCCGCTTTCAAAGTCGGCCCCGCGCGAGGTTTGGGCCTTGATTATCTTGTCGGTTTCCTCCATGAGGGTGGGGATAAAGCGCAGGGCTATGCTCATCATCATGGCTATCTCGTGCGAGGGCAGGCCCAGCCGCGCGAAGGGCGCGAGCAGTCTTTCTATGCCGCCCGTCAGCACGATTGGCGAGGTCGTCAGCGTGAGCAGCGAGCTGCCGATTATGAGCAGCACCAGCCGCACGGCCATTTTGGCGGCGATAACAACCCCGTCGTCGGTTATTTTCAAAAATCCGAGCCGCCAAAGCTCGCTGCCGGTGGGCGTCATGAACAAATTCAGCCCCACGGTGAGCAGCATAAGTATCGCGATAGGCTTAAGCCCGCGCGTGATAAAGCCTATCGGCACCCGCGAGGCCTTCACGGCGAGGGCCGTAAAGGCGGTCATCAGCGCGTACTCCCAGACCGACGAGGCCATGAAGAGCAGCGTCATGTAATATATCACCCAAAGCATCTTGGTTCTGGGGTCCATGCGGTGGAGCGGCGAATTAACGCCGTAATACTGACCGAGGGTTATATCTCTAAGCATTTTTTCCGCCTCCCAACAGCTCGGCTATCGCGTCGGCGGCCTCGGCGACGGTGAAAATACCGCGCCGCAGCGGCACTCCGGCCCTTATAAGCCCTTCCGCTATGCGCGAAATCTGCGGGGTGTCGAGCCCCATCGCGCGAAGCTCCTCCCCGCGCGAGAACACCTCGGCAACGGAGCCGCTCATTACAAGGCGGCCCCTGTTCATCACGGCGACGGTTTTAACGGTTTTCGCCACGTCCTCCATGGAGTGCGAGGCGAGGATTATCGTCTTGCACCAATCGCCGTGCAGACTCTTGAGCATGGCGAGCAGCTCGCGCGCGCCCTCGGGGTCGAGCCCGGCGGTTGGCTCGTCCAGAATGAGCAGCTCGGGCTTCATCGCCACCACTCCGGCGATGGCCACGCGGCGCTTCTGCCCGCCGGAAAGGTCGAAGGGCGACTTGTCGAGCAGCGGCTCCACGCCTACGCGCCGGGCGGCCTCGCGCACGCGGGCGTCGGCCTCGTCGGAGGAAAGGCCGCGGTTCAGCGGGCCAAAGGCTATGTCCTTATAAACGGTTTCCTCGAAAAGCTGATGCTCGGGGTACTGAAAAACAAGCCCGGCGCTTTTGCGGGCCACCCTCGCCGCCGACTTATAGTCCGGGTAGCTTTTGCCCTCGGGCATAAGCTCGCCTCCGCACGGCGGCAGCAGCCCCGCCAGCACCTGCATCAGCGTGGATTTGCCGCTGCCGGTGTGGCCGATGAGGCCCACAAAGTCGCCGTCGTCAAGGCGCAGGCTCACGTTTTCCAGCGCGACGCGGGCCGAAGGCTCGTCTTTATTGTAGGTATAGGTTATGTTTCTGAGTTCAACGGACATTTGCGGTTCCTCTGTCTTTATACATTTTCGCGATAGCCTCGACGCAGGGCGCGCTGCGGAGTATCCCCTCCGGCGCGTCTATGCCCCGCTTTCTCAGCTCGTACATAAGCTCGGCGGCCTGCGGCACGTCCAGCCCCAGCGCGCGAAGCTCCTCCACGCGGGCGAAGATTTCGGCCGGCGGCCCGTCCATAACGACCTCCCCGCCGTCCATGACTATGCAGCGGTCGGCCTTGACGGCCTCGTCCATGTAGTGCGTTATGTGGATTATGGTTATGCCCTTTTCGCGGTTCAGGCGGCGCACGGTTTCCATAACCTCGGCGCGGCCCGAGGGGTCGAGCATGGCGGTAGGCTCGTCAAGCACAATGCATTTTGGCTCCATGGCAAGAATACCGGCGATGGCCACGCGCTGCTTCTGCCCGCCGGAAAGCAGGTGCGGCGCGTGCAGGCGGTAGTCGTACATACGCACGGTTTTAAGCGCCTCGTCCACGCGGCGGCGCATTTCGTCGCGCGGCACGCCGAGGTTTTCAAGCCCGAAGGCCACGTCCTCCTCGACCACGGTGGCGACTATCTGATTGTCGGGATTTTGGAACACCATGCCCACGTTTTTGCGCAGCTCGAACACGCTGCCCTCGTCCGAGGTGTCGATGCCGAATACCGTCAGCCTTCCCTCCTCCGGGGTGAGAATGGCGTTGAGCTGCTTGGCAAAGGTGGACTTTCCGCTGCCGTTGTGGCCCAAAATCGCCACAAATTCGCCGCCGGCTATGTCGATGTTCAGCTTTTTAAGCGCCGCCGCGGCGCCCTCGTCGCCCCGATAGGAGAACGAGAGATTTTCAGCTTTTATCATTGTAAAATACCTTTCTTACGCCCGCTCCCAGCGCCCCGCCGCTCCGCAGGGCAGCGCGAGCGCGGACGAGCTTATCGGGAGGCCCAGCTCGTCGGCGGTTATTTTGCCCTTTGGCAGGGCAAGGGCGAGTATATTTTTCAGCACCCCCGGCTGAAGGCCGGTGGTGTAGGAGTTTATCACAAAAAACAAAGGGTCGTCCGAGAGCAGCAGCGCACAGCGGCCAACGAAGTCCCACAGGCTGTCCTCAAGCTTCCAAACCTCGCCGCCCGGCCCTCGGCCGTAGGACGGCGGATCCATTATTACAGCGTCGTACTTACTGCCGCGCCGTATTTCCCGCTCGACAAGCTTCATGCAGTCGTCCACAAGAAAGCGCAGGTTTTCCGTTCTTACGCCGCTCGACTGAGCGTTTTCCTTGGCCCAAGCGACCATGCCCTTGGCGGCGTCCACATGGGTGACGTGCGCGCCCTCCTTGGCGCAGGCGGCCGTGGCGGCCCCGGTGTAGGCGAAAAGATTAAGCACCCTCGCCCCGCCCCGGGCGCGGATTTTTTCGCGCATCCAGTCCCAGTTGGCGGCCTGCTCGGGGAAAAGGCCCGTGTGCTTGAAGCCCATCGGCTTTATGTTGAAGGTCAAATCCCCGTACCCCACCGTCCAACGCTCGGGCAGGCTTTTGTTGAAGCTCCAGCTCCCGCCGCCGGTTTTGCTGCGGTTATATACGGCGTGAGCCGCGCCCCAAAGCTCGGGGGCGCAGCGTCTTTTCCATATGACCTGCGGGTCGGGGCGGCAAAGAATAATATCGCCCCAGCGTTCAAGCTTTTCGCCGTCCGCCGCGTCGATACATTCGTAATCCTTCCAGCCTTCCGCCACCCACATATAAAAACCCCCATTTTACGTTTGTAACCATTATAGCACGCTTCCCCCAATTATGCAAGATAAAAATACCAAAAAGTAAAAGCGGGAGCGCGGCGCGCCCCCGCTCCCCATTACCTAATCGGCGTAGAAAGCGTCCTTGATTATTTCAAGCCTCGGCCTATCCCCGGCGTAAACCTCGACCACGTCGAAGCGGGCCGGCGCATTTTCGAGGCCGTTTTTCAGCATATAGACCTCCGCCGCGCGGACAAGGCGGGCCCGCTTTGCGGCGGAAACCGTTTCGGCGGGCGTGCCATAATCGCCGCGGCTGCGGGCGCGAACCTCCACAAAGCAAAGGCAGTTCCCGTCCATAGCCACAACGTCCAACTCGCCCACGCGGTGAACCGAAAAATTCCGCGCCAAAATTTTATAGCCCTGCTTTTTCAGCAAACGGACGGCCAGCTCCTCGCCTCGGCTGCCGACGTCCTTTTTAGATAAATTTTTTGACGAAAAGATCTCTGTGAGCTTCACAGGCCCCAAACTCCCTGAGCGCCTCTATGTGCCGCTTCGTGCCGTAGCCCTTGTGGGCGGCGAAGCCGTACTGAGGATATTTTTTATCCAATTCCAGCATATAGCGGTCGCGGCTGACCTTCGCCAAAATCGACGCGGCGGCCACGTTGGCGCTTTTGCTGTCGCCCTTTACGAGCGTCATGAACGGAATTGGGCAATCGTTAAAGGCGTTGCCGTCGATTATGGCAAAATCGGCGTTTATCTGCCCGATGGCCCTTTTCATCGCGAGAAAGGCGGCGTTGCGAATGTTTATCTCCGCAATCTCGGCCACGGTGGCCCTTGCCACCGCGTAGGAAAGCGCCCGCTCGCAAATCACGCCGAAAAGCTCCTCGCGCCGCTTTTCCGTCAGCTTTTTGCTGTCGTCAAGGCCGGGGATTATCAGCCCGCGCGGCAACGCCACCGCCGCGGCGAACACGTCGCCCGCGAGCGGCCCCCGCCCGGCCTCGTCGGCTCCGCACACTATTGAGTAGCCCTCGCCGTAAAGCCGCTCCTCCTCGCTCCACATGGAAAGAAGCCGCCTCTCCTCGTCCTCTTTTGTTCTCATTCGCTTATCTCCGTTTTCATTCAACCGTTATGCGCCCGAGCTTCCCCGAGCGGAATTCGTCAAGCACCGCGTTCGCGCCGCGCAGTAAATCGGCCTCGCCGCCCTTCACGACAAAGCCCCGTCGGCGGCACAGAGCCTCCAATACGGCGAGCCCGTCCGGCTCGTCGGAGGGGTTCACCTTATACCTTTCCTCCAGCGCGGAGGGGTAGTTTTCCTTCAAAAAGGCGCAAAGCTCGGCGGCGACCTCCTCCACGTCGAGAACGTCGTCCTTTATCGCCCCGGTAAAGGCGAGGTTGAGCGCGGTTTGGCGGTCGTCGAACTTGGGCCACAGTATGCCGGGGGTGTCGAGCAGGAGATATCCGTTTTTCAGCGTTATCCACTGCTTGCCCCGCGTAACGCCGGGGCGGTCGCCCACCTTGGCGGCGGCCCTGCCGCCCAGCTTGTTGATGACGGAGCTTTTGCCCACATTCGGTATGCCGCAGACCATTATCTTAAGGGGCTTGCTCACAAGCCCCTTTTCCCTGTCCTTTTCGCGCTTCGAGGCCATGAGCCTTTCGGCGGCGGCGGTGAACTTCGCCGCGCCGCGTCCGTCGGAGGCCGAGGTGCAGACCACGGGCAGGCCCTCGGCCTCGAAGCGCCGCTGCCACCCTTCGGTCGCCGAAGGGTCGGCGAGGTCGCACTTATTTATAACGATAAAGCTTTTTTTGTTCCCCAAAAGAGAGGGCAGCTCGGGATTGCGGCTGCTTTGGGGGCAGCGCGCGTCCACAATTTCGGCCACGCAGTCGCACAGGCGGATATTTTCCTCTATCATGCGGCGGGTCTTGGCCATATGCCCCGGGAACCACTGAATTTCCACTACTTCACCCCGCCAAAGGAGCCGAACGGCCAGAAGCGCAGCACGGCTCTGCCGACAACGTCCTCCTTTTTGACGGCTCCGATATAGCGGCTGTCTTGGCTGTTGTTGCGGTTGTCGCCCATGAGGAAAAGCTCGTCCTCGCCGAGGTCTATCGAGGTTATGGTGTTAGGCGACTGCGGGGGATCCATCGGCTCGGCGATATAGGGCTCGTCGAGCCTTTCGCCGTCCACATAGACCGCGTTCTCGGAGTAGTCGATATCGACGTGCTGCCCGCCGGTCGCGATAACGCGCTTCACCCAGTATATCCTGTCAAGTACGTTCGTATCGACGTTCTTGCTTTCCGGCGCGAAAATCACAATGTCGCCCCGCTCCGGCTCGTAGCCGAGGCGCCACACGATAAGGCGGTCGTTATTGGCGAGGGTGTTGTTCATCGAGCTGCCGTCCACCCGCACGACGGTGAAAACGAAGCTGCGTATCAAAAGGGCGGCCAGCACCGCTATGACAATGGCCTCGACCCATTCCATAAGCTCACGCCCCAAGGACTTTTTCTTTTTTTCGCCCTCGCCCTCGGCGGGGGCCTCCTGCCCGTTCTGAACGGGCTGTGTGTTTTCGTCCATACTATATCTCCTTCCGCGCAAATGAATACTCCCGATTATACGCACAAAGGGCTGCCCGGCGGACAACCCTTTTCGCTTTACAGTCTTTCCGTGACCTTTGCCGCCTTGCCCACTCTGCCGCGCAGGTAGTAGAGCTTGGCGCGTCTTACCTTACCGTGGCGAACGACCTCGATATGGTCGATGCTGGGGGAGTTGACGGGGAACGTCCTCTCCACGCCCACGCCGTAGGAAATGCGGCGAACGGTGAAGGTTTCCTGGATGCCGCCGTGCTTTTTGCTGATGACCGTTCCCTCGAACATCTGCACGCGCTCCTTGTTGCCCTCCTTAATCTTCACATACAGCTTGATGGTGTCGCCGATTTGAAGCTTGGGGAGGTCAGTCCTGATCTGATCCTGAGTGATTGCCTTTAATACGTCCACTCTGACCGCTCCTTTCTAAACCCGCCGTGCGGCGGTAAATATATGAGCGTTCTTACGAAGGTTGCAGCGGACCGCCCATCATTTTTGGATTATACCATAAGATTTAATTAATTGCAAGAGTTTTTTTCAAAATTTTCAAATTTTTTGCCGCGCGCCCTTAAAACTCCTGCGTAAAGCCGATTACGTCAAAATTCAGGCCGGAGCCGTTTTCTATCAAGGCCATGGAGTTCAGCTCGTCGGTCTTGGTGCGGAAGGCCACGTTTGACGC
>CANRER010000049.1 GCA_947629615.1 uncultured Clostridia bacterium
GTAGGCATGGCGCAGAGCGCCGCCTCGCTAAGCTCGCCCGAGGCCACAAGCCGCGCCGCGCCGCTTATATAGCGGTCGCGAAAGCCCGCGCCGAGGGCGCGGAAGTCGGCAGGCTCCAAGGCGGCGAGGGCTTCCGGCTCGGGGAAGGCGAAAAACGTTTCCCCGCCAAAGTCGAAGCCCGCGCCGTAGGCGGCGCAAAGCCGCTCCACAACGCGCTTGATGTTCGGTATGGAATTGTTTTGCGATATTATGTAGGAAATAAGCGTTTCAAAAAATTCTTGGCGAAGAAGGCGTATGCCCGAGCCGTACTCCACGGCGGAGGACATCACATCGTTGACCGACACGGCCCTTTTGATTTCGCCGTAGTCGCGGTCAAGGTCGAGATAAGCCCGCCAAAAGGCGTCAAAATCCCCATCCGCGCACTCGATTGCTATATCCCCGCCCTCACGGCTCAAGCGGGCGGCGCGGCCCCCGGCCACGCCGATGTAGCTGCCGTCCTCTCCCCTTTTCCAGCGGAAGCACTGGCCGCAGTCAAAGGTATGCTCCAAATCAAAGTCCTTGGCGGGAATTAGAGTTTTTGTAATTTTCCCCACAGCTATTCCCCCACAATGCGGCAGCGCTCGACGGCGCAAAGCCCTTCAATTTCGGCGCGGCGCGCCGCGTCGGCCTTACGATACTCAGCAGTATAATCCACGGGAATTTCCTCTACTCTGTACTCCACGCCGAGAGCATTAAGCTCGTTTTCGACGGCGGAGCGTGACTTGCCGTCGGTATCTATGGCCAAGGCCTCGGCGCAGGATTTATCAACAAAGAAATTCACCGTTTTGGCGATATATTGGACCGAGCCGCCGCCCGAGCCGCTTCCTCTCGAACCGCTCCCCGAGGAGGAGCCTCCCGACGAGCCGCGCCCGACAATGGGGTCGGCGTCGGTATCTGCGCCGTTTTTGCCAAATGAATATGCCATTTCGGGCGAAACAATCGCGTCGTCGCCCATTGGCTGATTTAGTCCGTAGCTCACAGCCGATACCTCGTCGTCGCTATCGTAGCTTTCTTCAGTTTCGTCGCTTTCGCTGCCGCCCTCGTTCTCGGTATTACGCGGGGCGACCGCGACAGGCGTTAGCTCGTCGGCGGCGGAGATTTTTTCCGGCTCGTCGGCCGACCTATCTTTAGCGTTCGCGGCCTCGTTTTGCGGCGCGGCTTCCCGCGCGGAACTGTCCGCCGCTTCGGCGGTTTTGGCGGAGCGGGCCGACTGCGGCGGCTGAACGGTTTGCTCGCCCTTGTCGGCGGAAGCCTCCGCTTGGGGCGGCTCCACGGCTGAGGCCTCCGGCTCGGCGGAAGCACCCCTCTGCTCCTTTGCGGTCACGGCCCCCTCCTCGGGGGCGGCTTCCTCGGTGGGAACGGCTTCAGAGGCGGTCGGCTCGCTCTCGGGCGCGTCAGACCCAGCGGCGGTCGAAGGCGTTTTACGAGCGGAATAATCGACGCTTTCAGCGACTTCGGCGTTCTTATCGTCGGTAAAGCGGGCCCTGATGGCCGGGCGCAGGGCAACGGCCCCGGCGGCGAGAATGACCGCAGCCGCCGCGGCGGAACAATATCTTATTATTCGGTTGAAGTTCCCGCGCCTGTCGGCGTTTATACGCTTCATAACGTTCGGGAGCAGGTCGGCGGGAGCCTCGGCCTCACCGGCGGAGCGCAGCGCCTCTATAATACGAAGGTTTTCTTCGTATTCCTTGCGGCAGTCGGCGCATTCGGGAACGTGCTTAAGCGCCTCGGCCTCTTCGTCGGCGGGCAGTTCCCGCGACGCAAGCTCAAAGGCTATGCTTTTGAATTTTTCACAATCCATGCCGGCCACCTCCTTTTTCATAATTTAGACGAATGAAGGTCAAAAAAGTTCCCCGTTTTCCAATAAAATTTTTTTAAGCCTTTCCCTCGCTCTCGAAAGACGCGAACGAAGCGTTCCGGGGTTAAGCCCCAAGGCCGACGCGGCCTCCTCATAGCTAAGCCCCTCGATATCTCTCAGCACGACGACCGAGCGCATATCGTCGGGCAGCCTCGCGAGAGCTTGACGCACGGCGTTTATTTTGGCGTTTTTTTCCGCCACCGACTCGGTCGTTTCGTCGGAAGCGACGTCGTAGACTTCGTCAATATCAACGGTGGGCTTTCGCGCGCGGAGCATATCGAGGCAGGTATTGACGGCAATTTTAGTCAGCCATGTTTCAACGCGGCTGTGTCCCCGAAAGGAGGCCGCGTTCTTATATGCCTTGAAAAAGGTGTCTTGAGCGGCGTCCTGCGCGTCGTGCGGATTTTTCAGCATATTGAGGCACACCGCATATATTTTGTTTTGGTTTTCTCGTATGAGCCGCTCAAAGGCGTTTTTATCCCCGTTCGCAAGCCTTTGCTCAAAGGTCGCCACTCCCTCGCCTCCTTTCCCTTTTGTAAAGCTCCGGCTATTCTATCGCTATTTCTCCGTCCTTAACGACGGCCTTCAGCTTTTCCTTCCTTTCGCCGGAAATTATTATATCCGCAAGCTTATCCTGCAAATTTCGCGTTATCGCGCGGCGCAGCGGCCTTGCGCCGAAGCGTTCGTCGTACCCGCGCTCAAGCAAAAGCTCCTTCGCCTCGGGCGTGACTTCAAGGCTCATGCCCTTTTCGGCCAGCATATCGCCGAGATCGGAAAGCATAAGGTCGAGAATTTGCGTCAGCTCGTCGCGCGTGAGAGCCTCGAACACAACTATTTCGTCCACCCTGTTCAAAAATTCGGGCCTGAAGTGACGCTTGAGAGCGTCGGTCAGCTTGGCCTCGCTTTGCTCCGATTTTTCCCGCGCAAAACCGATGGCGTCGTTTTTCCAGTCGCTGCCAAGGTTAGACGTCATTACCAGCACGGCGTTTTCAAAGCTGACGACCTTGCCGTGACTGTCGCTGACGCGGCCGTCGTCCATTATTTGCAGCAGCACGTTAAGCACCTCGGGGTGTGCCTTTTCGACCTCGTCAAAAAGCACGACGCTGTAGGGCCTGCGGCGCACCTTTTCGGTGAGCTGGCCCGCGTCGTCATAGCCGACGTATCCCGGAGGCGAACCGATAAGCTTCGCCACAGAGTGTTTTTCCATAAATTCGGACATATCTACGCGGATTAACGCTTCCTCACTGTCGAAAAGCTCAATGGCAAGCTGCTTTACAAGCTCGGTTTTGCCAACGCCGGTTGGGCCGGCAAAAATGAAGCTGGCGGGGCGGCGCTTTTTCGACAGCGCGGCGCGGCTTCGGCGTATCGCGCGGCTGACCGCGCTAACGGCCTTATCCTGCCCTATGACGCGCCTGTGGAGCCTTTCTTCGAGCGACATAAGGCGTTTTGTTTCCTCCTCGGTTATCTTCATGACCGGGATTTTCGTCCAACATTCCACCACGTAGGCGATGTCCTCGACGGTGAGATAAACGTTTTCGAGCTGTTGCTCGAGGTTGGCTCTTTCGGCCTCGAGCTCGCACTGGCGGGTGCGTATCTCGGCGGCGCGGGCATAGTCCGCCTCGCCCAGCTCTGAGCCGTCGTAAAGGCTGTCAAGCTCGGCCTTTGCCTCGTCAAGGCTCTTGTTCACCCCGTCGAGAGCCGCGAGAGCCGCATTCTTCAGGTTACTGCGGCTGCCCGCCTCGTCGATAAGGTCGATGGCCTTGTCGGGCAGGAAGCGGTCGGTCACGTATCTTTCCGAAAGCACGGCCGCCGCGCGGATAACCTCGTCGGTTATCTTTACGCGGTGATAGCTTTCGTAATAGTCCTTTATTCCTTTTATAATTTCCACCGTTTCCTCAACGGACGGCTCGTCCACGGTTATAGGCTGAAAACGACGTTCCAAGGCGGAATCGGCCTCTATAAACTTGCGGTATTCGCTTAAAGTCGTCGCGCCGATAACCTGAATTTCGCCCCGAGCGAGAGCTGGCTTAAGAATGTTGCCGGCGTTCATCGCGCCCTCGGCGTTGCCCGCGCCGACAATATTGTGTAGCTCGTCGATGACCATAATAACGTTACCGCGCGTTTTGGCCTCGTTGAGTATGCCCTTAAGACGCGCCTCGAACTGGCCTCGGTACTGCGTTCCCGCCACAATGGCGGTGAAGTCGAGCAGGTATACCTCTTTGTCCTTTAGCTTAAGCGGAACCTTGCCCTCGGCTATGCGCACGGCGAAGCCCTCGGCTATGGCAGTTTTGCCGACGCCCGGCTCGCCCAGCAAAACGGGGTTATTTTTGCCGCGCCGGTTGAGTATCTGGATAAGCCGCTCAATCTCGCGCTCGCGGCCTATTACCCTGTCCACCTTGCCGGCCTTTGCCTTTTCGGTCAAATTGTCGCCGAAGCTGTCGAGCAGAGATTTTCTTCTGTTTTCCTTTTTGGGCTTTTCGTCCTTATCCTGCTGAGCGCGCTGCGGCCCGTCGCCGCCCTTTTCGCCGCCGAAAAGGCCCATTATATTTTTGAACAGGCCGCCGATTTCCTCGTCGGCCTCTATGTCCTCGCCGTTATTATCGCCGAGAAGCTCGTTCATCTGGCCGCCGATCTGCTCGGATATATTTTCAAGCGTTTCCTCGTCAAGGTCAAGCCCGCCGGCCATTTGACGCAGGGGATTTATCCCCAGCTCGCGGGCGCACGGCAGACACAGCCCCTCACTGACGCGCTTTTCGCCCTCCAGCTTCGAGATGAAAAGCACGGCCACATTTTTTTTGCATCTTGAGCAAAGCATTTAACCTTCTCCTTTATAAAAAGCGGGTATATTTTCGACAAACATTTTATTAAGTATACCACATTTTCCCGACAAAGTAAACACAAAAAAATAAAAAAATATTAATTTCATAAAATGTATTGACATTCGACTCGTTATGTGCTAATATAATCATGTGAGCAGTTGTTCATATGATTATATGTGGAGGCGATTACATGAACGAGAACATAAAGCCCCTCGAAATCAGGGACGAATGTCAGATTACTCAAACCCACGAAGAAAAGGTTGCGCGGGCAAAAAGCCTGCTGCCCGACGACGACGTGCTTTTTGAACTGAGCGAGTTTTTCAAGCTTTTCGGCGACAGCACAAGGATTAAAATACTCGAAGCCATCAACGGCAGCGAGCTTTGCGTCTGCGACATATCCGAGGTTGTCGGCGTCAGCAGCTCGGGCGTGAGCCATCAGCTTCGCGTATTGCGCCAGAACAGGCTCGTCAAGGCGACGAGGGTCGGCAAGGAAACCTATTACACCCTTGACGACGACCACATCGGCGATATAATCAAAATAGGCTTCAATCACATCAACGAAAGGAGGGGCCTCGCATGAGCAAGTGCGTTTGCAGTACGGAAAACGAGCATGAACATGGTTGCGGCTGCTGCCACGAGGAGGAAAAGGAGGCTTGGCTTCTCCCCCGCCTCATCGTCGCTTTGGTTTTGCTTGGCGCGGCCATTTATACCGACAAGCTCGCGCTTTACGCGGCGGCATATATTATATCCGGCGCGGATGTGGTTATAGCGGCCGTAAAGGGGCTTATGAAGGGCAAGGCCTTCAACGAAAGCTTCCTTATGACGCTCGCGACGGTCGGGGCGTTCATAATCGGCGATTACGCCGAGGGCGCCGCCGTTATGATATTTTACGGCTTCGGCGAGTTTGTGCAGGATAAGGCCGTCGATAAGAGCAACAATTCGATAAACGACCTTATACGCCTTCGCCCCGACCGCGCCCGAATTATTGAGGGAGAGGCCGAAAAAATAGTCGCCCCGTCGGAGGTAAAGGTCGGCGACATAATCTCCGTGCTTCCCGGCGAGCGCGTCCCGCTTGACGGCGTGCTTATCTCCGACACGGCCATCGCCGACACCTCGGCCATCACCGGCGAAAGCCTGCCGAGGGATTACAAGGCCGGCGAGGAGCTTTGCTCCGGCGTTATCGCGCTTCGCTCGGCGATACGCCTTCGCGTTACGAAAAAGCTTGAAGATTCCTCCACCGAACGGATTTTCCGCATGGTTACCGAAGCCAAGGAGAACAAGAGCGGCGGTGAACGCTTTATCACCCGCTTCGCGGCGATTTATACTCCCGTCGTAGTGTTCGCGGCCATTTTGCTCGCCTTTGTTCCGCCCCTGTTTGTGGGGCATCTCGCGGCATGGGTGCATCGCGGGCTGATTTTCCTTGTGGCGTCCTGCCCGTGCGCGCTGGTTCTGAGCGTGCCGCTGACATACTTTGCCGGTATCGGCCTTGCTTCGCGCAGCGGCGTGCTGTTCAAGGGCTCCGTATTCATGGAGCGGCTTGCCAACGTCGATACCGTGGCTTTCGACAAAACCGGCACCCTCACCCGAGGCGAGCTCGCTCTTTGCGGCTATGAGGGCGATAAGGCCGAGCTTTTCCGCCTCGCGGCCTGCGCCGAGCGAAGCTCCGAGCACCCGATAGGCAGGGCCGTGGCGCAGCTTTACGACGGCGAAGCCGAAATAACCGATTTTAAGGAGCTTGTGGGCGGCGTTTCGGCTACAGTGGACGGAGCGAAGATAGTCGCCGGAAACACCGCGCTGACGGGAATAAAGAACGGCTCCGCGAACACAGCCGTTCACGTGCTTAAGAACGGCGAGTACATAGGCTCGCTCTACCTTGCCGACACGCTCCGCCCCGAAAGCCCCGCCGCGATTTCGGATTTGGCCGAGCTGGGCATAAAAACCGCGCTCATTACCGGCGACAGCGCCTCCGCCGCCGAGGAGGCGGCAAAAAAGCTTGGTATCGGTGAGGTACACTCCTCCGTCCTCCCCGGAGAAAAGCTCGATATTATAAAGGGCATAGAAGGCAAAACCGCCTTCGTGGGCGACGGAATAAACGACAGCCCCGCTCTCAGCGGCGCGGAGGTAGGCATCGCGATGGGCGGCATGGGCCGCGAGGCCGCGATGGAGGCCGCCGACGTCGTTATCATGGACGACAGCCCAGCGAAGGTGCCGCTGGCCGTTAAAATTGCTAAAAAGACGCTTAACACTGCCGTTATCGTCGTGGCCTTCGCCTTGCTCGTGAAATTCGCCGTGCTTATCCTCGGGGCCTGCGGGCTTGCCAATATGTGGATGGCCGTTTTCGCCGACGTGGGCGTCGCGCTTATCGCGGTCGCGATAGCCGTGCTCAGATGCCGCAAGGTATAATTTTCAAAATCACTCTTTTTGCCCCGGCAGCATACCTTAGGGTAAGGAGAGTGATTTTTTTGAGCGTGACTCTTGCTCTTGCGGGGAACCCGAACGTGGGAAAATCCACCGTATTCAACGCCTTGACCGGGGCGCGACAGCACACCGGCAACTGGGCCGGCAAAACCGTAGAGCTAGCCGAGGGCGGCTTTTCGTTCGGCGGCAAGGATATAAAGGTGGTAGACCTGCCCGGCACCTACAGCCTCCTTGCGGAGTCCGCAGACGAGCGGGCCGCCCGCGATTATATATGCTTCGGCGAACATGACGGCATCGTGCTTGTGTGCGACGCAACCTGCCTTGAGAGAAATCTCATTCTCGCCGTGCAGACGCTTGAAATAACAGGCAAAGCGTTGATTTGCCTTAATATGATGGACGAGGCGGCGAAAAAAGGGATTGCCGTAGACGCCGAAAAGCTGTCGCGACTTTTGGGCGTAAAGGTAATACCTATGGCCGCCCGCAGCGGGAAGGGCCTAAAGGAGCTTAAGGCCGCCGCGGGGGAAATTGCGGATAAGCCCGCGATGAAGCTCAATTTTGGCCCCGCGCTCGAAGCGGCGGCGGATAAGGTCGCCGAAGGCTTGGCGGGGCTGCCGTGCGGCGGGCTTGAACCGCGCTGGCTGGCTTTGCGCCTGCTCGAGGGTGATTTCGGCTTTGCCGAAAGCCTCGCAAGCCATCTCGGCTGGGATCCCTCCGCTCTTACAGCCGCCGAAAACGCCGCCGAAAGGGCGCGGGCAGAACTTCACGAAAGCGGCCTCGCGTCCGACGAAATCAGGGGGCGCGTCATGAGCGGGGTGATAACGCGCGTCGAGGAGCTTGTCGCCGCCTGCGTCGATGAAAAAGGAGGCCCCTCCCCCGACCGACGGTTCGACAGGGTGTTCACCGGCAAGGCCTTCGCCGTGCCTGTCATGCTCGCGATGGTGCTTGGCATAATGTGGCTGACGGCTGTCGGCGCGAACTACCCCTCCGCCGCGCTCAGCGCCCTTTTCGGGCGCGCCGAGGAATATATTTATTCCTTTCTCGTCGGCGTGCGCTGCCCGCCGTGGCTCTGCTCACTGCTTGCCTGCGGCGTTTTCCGAACGCTCGGCTGGGTAATATCGGTTATGCTGCCGCCTATGGCGATATTTTTCCCGCTTTTCACTCTGTTAGAGGACTTCGGCTATCTCCCCCGCGTAGCCTTTAATCTGGACGCCGTGTTCCATAAATGCGGAGCCTGCGGCAAACAGGCGCTAACGACGTGCATGGGCTTTGGCTGCAACGCCGTAGGCGTGACGGGCTGCCGCATAATAGATTCGCCAAGGGATAAGCTGCTCGCGATGCTCACCAACGTTTTTGTGCCCTGCAACGGGCGGCTGCCGTCGCTGATAGCCGTTATAACGATGTTCACCGTTCTCGGCGGCGGCTTTGCGCGGGCCTTGCTGCTGACGGCGAGCATACTCGCCGGGATTGGCCTTACGCTCGCTGTCTGCGCCATTTTGAGCCGCACTCTGCTGAAGGGCCTACCCTCCTCCTTCGCGCTGGAGCTGCCGCCATACCGCAGGCCGCAGTTCGGCAAGGTAATAGTCCGCTCGATTTTCGACCGAACCGTCTACGTATTGGGCCGCGCGGCGGCTGTGGCCGCTCCGGCGGGGCTTGTGATTTGGCTGTTAGCAAATATCGGCTTCGGAGGGGTTTCGCTTCTTTCAAGGCTCTCCGCCCTGCTCGACCCGATCGGTCGGCTGATGGGCCTCGACGGGGTAATTCTGCTTGGCTTTATCTTAGGCTTCCCCGCAAACGAAATTGTAATTCCGCTTATCCTGATGGGCTACACCGGCGGAGGAACGCTTTTAGGTTACGACAGCCTCGCTTCGCTCCGCGCCGTGCTCACCTCTAACGGCTGGACGCCCGTAACCGCGCTGTGCTTTGTAATTTTCACGCTCTGCCACTTCCCCTGCTCCACGACCTGTATCACGATTTACAAGGAAAGCCGCAGCCTCCGCTGGACGCTTTGGGCGATGGCCATACCCACGGCGGTGGGCGTGATTTTGTGCGCGGCTGTGAACCTTATTTCTCACATATAGGGCTTGAATTTTCCCGCCCGCCGTGCTATAATAAAGGGCGGAGATGATCTTATGGATGTTTTAACGCTTACCGACGGCGAGCTTGCCGAAATAATAAGCTCCGACAAATACGACGCCGAGCTTCGCGACCGCGCCGACGCCCTGCGTCGCAAGCATTACGGCGACGAGGTGTATATACGCGGCCTTATCGAATTTACGAACGTGTGCAAAAACAACTGTCTCTACTGCGGCATACGGCGCGGCAACACCAATGCCGAGCGGTACCGCCTTGAGCCGGACGAAATTCTTGATTGCTGCGAAAACGGCTACCGTCTCGGCTTCAGGACGTTTGTTCTCCAAGGCGGCGAGGATCCTTACTACAGCGACGAGATTATTTGCTCCCTCGTTTCGCGGATAAAATCCCGCTTCCCGGACTGC